>NZ_JAAGPL010000113.1:0-28976 GCF_017104785.1 Burkholderia sp. Ac-20353
TGTTTCGGCGAGCGTGCCGGCGGCGCTCGCCGATTGCGTGAGGCTGCGCGCGGTCACCACAACGGTCGCGCCTTCGGACGCGAGGCGCTGCGCGATCGCGCGGCCGATGCCGCGGCTCGCGCCGGTGACGAGCGCGACTTTGCCCGCGAGGGCTCGGGTTCGGGTGTCGGTCATTGCGTGTCCTCTTTGTCGGAGTCTTGTTGGTAGCTTGTCAGTCTCGTGTCGGCATGTTGTCGGTCGATTGATCCGGAGCGATGCGCTCAGCCGGCGATATCCGCAACATGCAGCACCAGCTTGGTTTTCGCGTCGCCCGATTGAACGAGGTCCAGCGCCCGCGCAGCCTGTTCGAGCGGCAGGCGTTCGAAGCGCGGCACGCGCACGCGGCCGTCCGCGAGCTGCGCGGCGATCCGGCCGAGCCGCTCGCCGCTCGGCATGCGGCTGAAGGTCATCGCGGTGCGCAGCCCGCGCCGGGCCGCTTCCGACGCAATCGTGGCCAGCCGCTCCACGTCTTCGGCAACGAGCGTCATGATGTTTGCGAGCGTTCCGCCCGGCGCCAGCAGGTCGAGCGCGCGAGGCAGCGTGCCGCCGCCGACCGCGTCGAGCACGAGATCGACGCCGCCGGGCGCCCATCCACGGACGGTGTCGTGCACGTCCTGCGCGCGGTAGTCGATGCTGTGCGCGCAGCCGAGCGATTCGACGAACGGACGGTTGGCCGCGCTGCAGGTTGCGGCGACCTCGGCGCCCGCACGCGCCGCGAACTGGATCGCGAACGTCCCCACCGCGCCGGCGCCGCCGTGGACCAGCACCTTCTGGCCGGGTTGCAGGCCGCCGTCGTCGAACAGCCCCGTCCACGCGGCGAGCGCCGGGGTCGGCACCGTCGCCGCTTCCGCGAAGCCGAGCGTGTCGGGCAGCCGCACGACCGAGTCGTGGCGCACGGCCGTGTACTCCGCATAGGCGCCCCACTTGCCGGCGCCGACGTCGGTCTGCGCGAACACGCGCATGCCGGGTGCGAAGCCGTCGACGCCCGCGCCGACCGCCTCGACGACACCTGCGACGTCGAAGCCGATCACGAACGGGAACGTGTACTGCATGAACGCGCCGAGGTAGCCTTCCCGGCATTTCCAGTCGGCCGGGTTGACGCCCGCGCAGGCAACGCGGATCAGCACGTCGCCGGGGCCCGGTTCCGGTTTCGGCACGTCGGCCAGCCGCAGCGCATCCGAGTGGCCGACGCGGTCGATCAGCATGGCTCGCATCGTGGTGTCTCCTTTTGTCATCGGTTGTGGGTTGGGTGCTTTGATGAATCGTCGGGCGCCAGCAGGCTCGACGCCAGCGGGCAGAACGCATGCGAGATCGCGTCGACCGTCCAGTCGGGATGCTCGGGGTCGAACCAGCGGTCGACCCAGCCCCAGTGAAACGGATGCAGCAGGTATTCGCCGAGCAGGTCGTCGACCCGCGCGAACTCCTGCTGCCAGACATGCGTCCATCTGCCGGGCGCGGCGACCCGGCTCAGGCGCCAGTTGCGGATGCCCGGCATGCAGGCCGGCATCCGCAGCAGGTCGCGTTCGAGCGCCGCAATCTGTGCGCCGGTGGCCTGTGCGCGGGTGTGCAGCATCAGCGTGCGCCAGATGCCGTTGCGCAGCCCCGGTTCGCGTGCGCCGCCGCCGACCGGGCGGCACGCGGCTGCGTCGATGCGCGCGACGCCCGGCAGCGTCGCCAGCGCGGCGGACGCGGATTCGATGTCTGGCGCGTCGCCGTCGCGGATTAGGTCGAGCGTGAGGCCGCCCGCGCCCCAGCTCCCTTCGAGGTTGCGGGACAGATGCACGCGACCCACGCCGGGCAGCGCGCTCGCGCGGTCGTGCAGCGTGCGTTCGAGTGTGTGGAGGTCGCTGTTGTCGGCGACGAATACCTGGGCCGTGTCATGCCGCATGGCCGGCCTCCGGCACGAACGGCAGCGGCGCGTCGGCGTCGGTCATCACGTGGCGGCGCCGCGTGTCGCAGAGCGCATCAACGCCGGACCAGAACGCGATCACGTCCGCGTTCGTCAGTGCGCGCAGCCGGTAGTAGGCCGGCGCGTCCGCGACCTGCCACGACAGCCACAGCGTGCTGGCCTGCCCGGCTATCGCCACCGGTGGCGACACCCAGCGGCTGTGCGACGTGAGGCCGCGCGCGGCATGGCTCGGCAGGTAGTGCTCGCGCAGCAGCGCGAGCACGTCCGGTATGCGCTCGGGCGCAAGCGTGATTTCGTCGAGGATCTGGATCATTCGCGTGTTTTCCGTGGTCGTTTGTTGCACTGCGCTGCTGTTGCATCGTTCGCAGTTCGCCGGCGGTGCGAGCCGGCGGATCGCTGCGAAGCGGTCATCCGTCGATCCGTTTGAGCGTACGCAGACAATCCTCCGCAAGCTGCTGATAGAGCCGCGTGCCGTGCGCCTTCGCGTCGATCTCGGCATCGCTCAGGCGACGCACCACCCGCCCCGGCACGCCCGCGAGCAGCATGCCGGGCGGCACGTCGAACCCGGCCTTCACGAACGCGCAAGCGGCGACGATGGTCTTTGCGCCGATCGTCGCGCCGTCCATCACGACGGCGTTCATCCCGATCATCGTGTCGGGCAGCAGCGTCGCGCCGTGGACGATCGCGCCATGGCCGACGTGGCTGTTCACGCCGAGCCGGCAGGTCTCGCGGATGCCGACGTGCAGCGCGCAGCCGTCCTGCACGTTGCTGCCGTCCTCGATGACGATCGCGCCGAAGTCGCCGCGCAGGCTCGCATGCGGACCAATGTAGCAGCGCGCGCCGATCGTCACGTCGCCGATCACGACCGCGCTCGGATGCACGTAGGCGGACGCGTGCACGCGCGGCGGGACACCGTTGAATTCGAAAAGCGTCATTGATCGGTCCGCTGTGTGGGGTCGGTGGATGCGTCTGCGCGACGCGGATCAGAGCACGGCCGCGGCTTCGGGCACGAGCGTGAACAGATCGCCAACGACGCCGTAGTCGGCGACGCTGAAAATCGGTGCTTCGGGATCCTTGTTGATCGCGACGATCACCTTCGAATCCTTCATCCCGGCGAGGTGCTGGATCGCGCCCGAGATACCCACCGCGATGTACAGCTGCGGCGCGACGATCTTGCCGGTCTGGCCCACCTGGTAGTCGTTCGGCACGTAGCCGGCGTCGACTGCGGCGCGCGATGCGCCGAGGGCCGCTTGCAGCTTGTCCGCCAGCGGTTCGAGTACCTTTGCGTAGTTTTCGCCACTGCCCAGACCGCGGCCACCCGACACGATGATGTTCGCCGACGTGAGCTCCGGACGGTCGAGCTTCGTCACTTCACGGCTCACGAATTGCGACATCCCCGCGTCGGCGGCTGCTTCGATCTTCTCGATCGCCGCGCTGCCGCCAACGGCGGCCACCGGGTCGAAGCCCGTCGCGCGTACGGTGATCACCTTGACCGGATCGGCAGACTGCACCGTTGCGATTGCATTGCCCGCGTAGATCGGGCGCTCGAACGTGTCGTCGCTGACGACCGCCGTGATGTCCGATATCTGCGCGACATCGAGCCTGGCGGCAATGCGTGGCGCGATGTTCTTGCCGTACGCGGTGGCCGGGGCGAGGATGTGCGAATACTCCTTCGCGATGGTCAGCGCGGTTGCTTCGACGTTCTCCGCGAGGCCTTCGGCCAGTTGCGGCGCGTCGGCGAGCAGGACTTTCGAAACACCCGCAATCTTCGCCGCCGCATCGGCCGCGTGCTGCGCGTTGTGTCCCGCGATCAGCACATGAATGTCGCCGCCGCCGAACGCGGCGATGCGGCGTGCCGCCGCCACGGTGTTCAACGTGGCGGCCTTGATCAATGCGTGGTCTCCCGAAGCGCCTTCGGTCGGAACGTCGTGTTCGGCAATTACCAGAATCGTCATCTCTATCCGCTCCTTACAGCACCTTCGCTTCGGTCTTCAGCTTCTCGACCAGCGTCGCCATGTCCGGCACCTTCACGCCGGCCGCCCGCTTCGGCGGCTCGGCCACTTTCAGCGTCTTCAGACGCGGAGTCACGTCCACGCCGAGGTCTGCCGGCTTAAGCGTTTCGAGCGGCTTCTTCTTCGCCTTCATGATGTTCGGCAGCGTTACATAGCGCGGCTCGTTCAGGCGCAAGTCTGTCGTCACGACCGCCGGCAGCGCAAGCGACAGCGTTTCCGCGCCGCCATCGACTTCACGCGCAACCGTCGCCCTGCCATCGGCTATCACAACCTTCGACGCGAACGTCGCCTGCGGCAGGCCCGCGAGCGCAGCCAGCATCTGCCCGGTCTGGTTCGAATCGTCATCGATTGCCTGCTTGCCGAGGATCACCAGTTGCGGCTGCTCGTTGTCGACCAGCGCCTTCAGCACCTTCGCGACTCCCAACGGCTCGACACCGTCATTAGACTCGACGAGGATCGCGCGATCCGCGCCGATCGCCAGCGCCGTACGCAGCGTTTCCTGCGCCTGCGCGACACCGACCGACACCGCGACCACTTCGGTCGCCACTCCCGCTTCCTTCAGACGAACGGCTTCTTCAACCGCGATCTCGTCGAACGGGTTCATCGACATCTTCACGTTCGCGATGTCGACTCCCGACTGATCGCTCTTCACGCCAACCTTCACGTTCGCGTCCACCACCCGTTTCACCGCCACCAGCACTTTCAACTGCGTGTCTCCTGTTCCGTTGCGTGGCCGCGCCGCATCAGCGCGCCGTGTATCCGCCGTCGATCACGAGCTCCGCGCCCGTCACGTAGCGGCCGGCCGGCGACACGAGATACAGGATGCCGGCAGCGATGTCGCGCGGGCTGCCGATCTTGCCGAGCGGCACGTGCGTCTGCATGTACTCGAACGCGGCGTCCGGGTCCTGCCCCATATGCCGGAACGCGTCCTCGAGCATCGGCGTGCGGATATAGCCGGGGTGCACCGAGTTCGCGCGGATGTTCTTCGCCGCGTACAGCATCGCGTCGACCTTCGCCATCATCCGCACCGCGGCCTTCGACGCGTGGTATGCGGGCACGTCCGGGCCGCCGACGATCCCGTACATCGACGACAGGTTCACGACCGAGCCGCCGCCGGCCGCCTCGAGGTGCGGAATCGCGGCGCGCGTGCACAGGAACACGCCGTTCACGTTCACGTCCTGCACGCGCTGCCATTGTTCGAGCGTGAGCTCGTGCGTCGGCCGGTTCGGCCCGTCGATGCCGGCGTTGTTGACGAGCACGTCGAGCCGGCCGAAGCGCGCGGCGATCTCGCCGAACACGCGCGTGACGTCGGCCTCGCGCGTCACGTCGAGCCACCAGTACACGGCCTGGCCGCCCTGCGCGCGGATCTCGTCGACGAGTGCCTCGGCTTGCGGCGACAGCACGTCGAGGATCGCGACCGTCGCGCCCGCGGCGGCCAGCGTGCGCGCCGTTTCGGCACCGATCCCGCGTGCCGCGCCGGTGATCGCGGCGACCTTGCCGCGCAGGTCGAACAGGTCTTCGATGAGTTTCATCATGTCTCCATTGATATCCGTTGGGCAACCCGCTTTATCGCGCATCCAGCGTCGCGAGAAAATCGACGCATTCCCGATTGAAATAGTCGGCGTGTTCCACCATCACCCAGTGGCCGCAGCGGTTCATCAGCACGAAGCGCGCGTCGCGGCAGCGCTCGAGGAACTTCAGCGCGCCGGCGACCGGATTGAACCGGTCGTCCGTGCCCCAGAAACCGAGCATCGGGCAGCGCACGTCGGCGAGCGCGCCGGTCAGGTTCGGCACGCTCATCGTCGACAGCACCTCGGTCGGCTGCTCGACGCACACCTTCATCCGCTCGTCGACGAGCGCGTCGGTGACGAGCGCCGGATCGTGCACGAGAAGTGTCAGCAACTCGCGCATCGTGTCGCGATTCATCTGCCGATTGGTGAACAGCTGCACCATCCGCTGGATCCCTTCCATCCGGAAATAGGTGTCGCGATCCTCGACGCCGCCGGGCGCCATCATGATCAGCCCCGTGACGCTATCCGGGTAGTCGAGCGCGTACTTCAGCGCGATCGCGCCCCCGAGAGAATTGCCGAGCAGCACGGCAGGGCCGACGCCGAGCGCGTCGAGCTGCGCGCGCAGCGCGCCGACGAAGAAATCGAGCGTATACGCGACGTCGGACGGCTTCGACGACTGGCCGTAGCCCGGCAGGTCGACGACGATCGCGCGGTAGCCGGCCGCCGCGAACGCCGGGTAGTTGTGCTTGAAGTTGCTGAAGCCGCTCGCGCCGGGGCCGCTACCGTGGATGAACACCACGGGCCGGCCCGCGCCCGCCTCGAAATGGTGGAGCCGCAAACCGCCGGGCACGTCGGTGAAGGTGCCGCCCGGCACGGTCGTTGGGGTGGTCATGGCTGGTTGTCTCCTTCGTCGGTCGCGGAATGCGTAACCGGATGATTGCGCCCCCCGCCCAGGCCGGCATCATCCTTTCAGACTACGAAGCCGCGCGCGGATCTTCCTATCATCGGCTCCACCTGAGATGGAGACAGACCGATGAACGGATTCGACTACAGCGGCAAGACGGTGCTCGTGACGGGCGGCACCAAGGGCATCGGGCGGCGCATCGCCGAACGTTTCGTCGCGGCGGGCGCGCGGGTATTCGTCTGCTCACGCAGCGCGCCCGACACGCCGCCCGCGGCCGGCGGCCGCGAAGCCGCGTTCATTGCGGCCGACCTGCGCGACATCGAGCAGGTCGACGCGATGCTCGACACGATCCGCCGGACGGCCGGCGGCCTCGACGTGCTCGTCAACAATGCGGGCGGCTCGCCGTTCGCGCTCGCGGCCGACGCGTCGCCGCGCTTCACCGAGTCGATCGTGCGCCTGAACCTGATCGCGCCGCTGCAGCTCGCGCAGCGGGTGAACGCGATCATGCAGCCGCAGCCGGGCGGCGGCGTGATGCTGTTCATCGCGAGCGTCAGCGCGTCGCGGCCGTCGCCGGGCACGGCCGCGTATGGCGCCGCGAAAGCGGGTCTCGTCAACGCGGTGAGCTCGCTCGCGGTCGAATGGGCGCCGCGCGTGCGCGTGTGCGCGATCAGCCCGAGCCTCGTGCATACCGACGCGGCCGCCGGCGGCCACTACGGCGACGCGGACGCGCTCGCGTCGATCTGCGCGACGATTCCGGCCGGCCGCCTCGCGACACCCGACGACGTTGCATCCGCATGCCTGTTCCTCGCATCGCCGGACGCCGCGTATGCGTCCGGCGCGAACCTGCGGCTCGACGGCGGCGGCGAACGGCCCGCGTTCCTGGCCGCCGCACAGGCCGCAGCGCAGTGAACGAGCGTGCGGCACACGGCTGGCTGCGTCCTTGCACGCGTCGCGCGGTGGCCAACATCAGCAGCCCTTAGGGATGTCCTCTAGTTCATTTTGACGATTCCCTGCTACCGCGATCTCCCTACTCTGCCACTCACGACAACACACACAGTCGACCGTCGTCGATACCCCCAGAGGAGACACCATGCATCAACGGATTTCGCGCCATACCGACAAGCGGGCCACCGCCACGCTGTCGACGCTCGCCGCCGCGCTGCTCGCATGCGCGCCCACCGCGCATGCCGGCACCACGATCGAGCTTGGCGCCGATACGACGCTCGACTACATGTTCCAGCTCAGCTACGGGATCGGGATGCGCACGCGTGCGCCGAGCGGCAACCTGCTGACGCCCGCGAACATCAACGGCGACGACGGCGACCGCAACTTCGCGAAGAACAAGCTGATCGAGAACCAGGTCAGCCTGCTCGGCGAAGTGAACCTGAAGCATGACGACTGGGGTGTGTTCGTACGCGCGGATACGTTCTACGACCAGGCGTATCGCCGCCCGAACTACAACGACGCGCCCGGCACGGTGAACCACTCGGGCCAGTTCAACGATTTCACGAGCGACGCGCGCTACTGGTCGGGCGGCCATACGACGCTGCTCGCCGCGTATGCGTACAACACGTTCAAGATCGGCGCGACGCGCCTGAACGTGAAGGTCGGCGACCAGGTCGTCGCGTGGGGCGAAAGCCTGTTCTTCCCGAACATCGCGGGCGCGCAGGGGCCGTCCGACGCCACCAAGTCGTACGTCGCGGGCGCGGAAGTGAAGGACATC
Source organism: Burkholderia sp. Ac-20353 (assembly GCF_017104785.1). NCBI lineage: Bacteria > Pseudomonadati > Pseudomonadota > Betaproteobacteria > Burkholderiales > Burkholderiaceae > Burkholderia > Burkholderia sp. Ac-20353. The sequence goes on from NZ_JAAGPL010000113.1 coordinate 8,099, forward strand.
CTGCTGCCGGTGCCGCAGATCTCGACGCAGTGGCAGATCACGCCGAACTTCAGCCTGCTCGGCTACTACCAGTTCTCGTTCCAGCAAAACCGGCTGACCTCGCCCGGCACGTACTGGAGCTACTCCGACGTCACGGGCCCCGGCGCGCAATTCATCATCGGCCCGGGCGGGATGCGGATCCCGCGCGGCCCGGACGACAAGCCGAGCGCTCGCAACCAGTGGGGGATCGGCGCGCGCTTCCGCGTATTCGGCGACACCGAGCTGGGCCTGTACCACCTGCACTACAACGACATGAACCCGAGCGTCGTCACGACGTTCTTTCCGACACTCCAGTACCAGCAGACCTATTTCAGCAACATCAAGCTGACCGGCGCGAGCTTCTCGACGCAGGTCGGCCCTGTCAACGTCGCCGGCGAAGTGTCGTACCGGCAAGGCGCGGCGGTGCTCGTCAATACACCGACCGGCCCGCAGTCGACCCGCGCGAACGTGTTGCAGACCAACCTGTCCGGCATCTACACGATCGGGCCGAGCTTCCTCGCGAACTCGCAGTCGCTGACCGGCGAAATCACCTACGTGCATGCGGGCAGCATCTCGGAACTCGACGGCTCGACGACGCTCACGAACTCGCGCAATGCGCTCGCACTCGAGGTCGCGTGGACGCTCAGCTACAAGAACGTGTTCAACGGCTGGGATCTCGACGTGCCGCTGACCTACGCGCACGACCTGACGGGCACGTCGCCGCTCGCGGGCGCGCTCGGCTCGCTGACGGGCCAGGGCGACCACCGCGTGACCGCCGGCGTGACCTTCACGCGCCTGAGCAACCTGCAGCTGTCGCTCGTCTACGCGAAGTTCCTCGGCTCGCCGAACCCCGTCACGCGCCCGCTCGCGGATCGCGACTACGTGCTCGCCACGGCGACCTACCACTTCTGAGCGGCCCGGCCGCTCGTCATCCAGCAAGAAGAGGACTGCCATGAAACGAATTCATCTCCCCCTCCTGCGCGCGTCGGTGATGGCCGCGTGCGCGGTCGTCGCGACGGCGTCGTTCCCGAAGGTCACATCGGACGATCTGAAGGCGCTCGACGGCCAACTGACGCCGATGGGCGCAGTGCGCGCCGCAAGCAAGGACAGCGGCGTGCCCGAGTGGTCGGGCAAATGGCTCGGCACGCCGCCGGACGTGCAGTACAAGCGCGGCGGCCGCTACCCGGATCCGTTCGCGAGCGAGAAACCGGTCGCGACGATCACCGCCGAGAACATGGCGCAGTACGCCGAGCACCTGACCGACGGCCAGAAGGCGATGTTCAAGCGCTATCCGGCGACCTTCAAGCTCGTCGTCTACCCGAGCCATCGCGACTTCCGCTACACGGATGCCGTCTACAAGGACATCCGCACGTACGCGCCCGATTCGACGATGACGTCCGACGCGAACGGGCTGACCAACGCGCCGCCGCAGGCGCCGTATCCGATCCCGAAGACCGCCGCCGAACTGCTGTGGAACCAGCGCATGTCGTCGGCGATCGGCACCGAACAGGCGACCTACGACCAGGCGGTCGTCTATTCCGACGGCAATATCGCGTGGGGCAAGGTGCGCTACGACATCTACTCGCCGCGCAACGTCGGCAAGTACGACGTGAAGAGCGACCAGAACAACCGCACCTATGCGCGCGTCGCGACCGACCTGCCGCTGGCCGACCGCGGCTCGCTGATCCTGTCGTTCACGAACTGGGACAAGGCCGGCGCGGACAACGCGTCGCGCACCTGGATGTACAACCCCGGCACGCGGCGCGTGCGGCAGGCGCCCGAATATGGCTACGACCAGCCGATGGGCCCGGGCGGCTTCCGCACCGTCGACGACGATCGTCTGTTCAACGGCTCGGGCGACCGCTACGACTGGAAGATTCTCGGCAAGCGCGAGATCTACGTGCCGTACGACAACTACAAGGCGATGGACAGCTCGGTCAAGTACAACGACCTGCTGGGCAAGGGCCACGAAAACCCGTCGCTCGTCCGCTACGAGCTGCATCGCGTGTGGGTGCTGCAGGCGACGCTGAAGAACGGCTATCGCCACCAGTACGCGAAGCGCGTGCTGTACCTTGACGAGGATTCGTGGATCACGCTGCTCGCCGACAACTATGACGCGCGCGGCCAGCTCTGGCGCACCAACGTCGCCACGACGCTCTACGCGTTCGATGCGAAGACGTTCTATCCGGGCGTCGTGTTCTACCACGACCTCGTGTCGGGCGCGTACATGGCCGACCGCCTGACCAACGAAGGGCCGATGCCGAAGCTCGACAACAGCCCGCAGTTCACCGAAGCGTATTTCTCGCCGGACGGGATTCGCAGCTCGGGCAACTGACCTGCGACTGTCACGCACGCGCCGGGGCCCTGCTCCGGCGCACGACACCGCCGGAGGCGGCGGCCTGTTACATTTCGCCGCCCGAGACGGCGGCCTTTTCCAATTCGAGGGCCCTTTCATGTCTTCCCGCTTGCATACGGCGCTTGGCGACGAGCTGTACGCCGCGTGGCGCACCCGTGCGCCCGTCACGCCGCTGTCGGGCCGCCCGCGCCGGCTGTCGCTCGACGACGCGTACCGGATCCAGCAACGCTTCATCGAACGGCGCGTCACGCAGGGCGAATCGGTGGTCGGCAAGAAGATCGGCGTGACGAGCCAGGCCGTGCAGGACATGCTGAACGTGCGGCAGCCCGACTTCGGGATCCTGCTGTCCGGCATGCACTACGCAGCCGGAGAAGCGATTCGGGCCGATACGCTGATCGCGCCGCGCGCCGAAGGCGAGATCGCATTCCTGCTCGCGCGCGACCTGCGCGGCCCCGGCATCGACCGCACCGACGTGATCGCCGCGACCGCGGCCGTCGCGCCGTGCTTCGAGATCGTCGATTCGCGGATCCGCGACTGGGCGATCCGGATCGAGGACACCGTCGCCGACAACGCGTCCTGTGGCGTCTACGTGCTCGGCGATGCGCGCGTCGATCCGCGCACGCTCGACCTCGCCGCTTGCGAGATGACGATCGAGAAGAACGGCGAGCCCGTTGCGCACGGCCGCGGCGACGCGGCGCTCGGCCACCCGGCCGATGCGGTCGCGTGGCTCGCGAACACGCTCGCCGAGTTCGACGTGCCGCTGCTCGCCGGCGAGATCGTGCTGTCCGGCTCGCTCGCGAAGCTGATTCCCGTCGCGGCGGGCGACGCGCTGTCGATGCATATCGAAGGCATCGGCGGCTGCGACGTCCGCTTCGTCTGATTCCGACCCTGAACCTGAAGGACTCGCGTTACCCAAAGGAACCCTGCATGAAGAAGATCAAATGCGCATTGATCGGGCCCGGCAACATCGGCACCGACCTGCTGTACAAGCTGCGCCGCTCGCCGGTGCTCGAACCCGTGTGGATGGTCGGCGTCGACCCCGCGTCGGACGGCCTCGCGCGGGCGCGCGAATTCGGCCTGAAGACCACCGACCAGGGTGTCGACGGGCTGCTGCCGCACGTCGCAGCGGACGAGATCCGGATCGCGTTCGACGCGACCTCCGCCTACGTGCACCGCGACAACTCGGACAAGCTCACCGCGCTCGGCGTACGGATGATCGATTTGACGCCGGCCGCGATCGGCCCGTACTGCGTGCCGCCCGTGAACCTCGACACGCATCTCGGCACCGCGCAGATGAACGTCAACATGGTGACGTGCGGCGGCCAGGCGACGATCCCGATGGTCCATGCGGTATCGCGCGTGCAGCCGGTCGCGTACGGCGAGATCGTCGCGACCGTGTCGTCGCGCTCGGTCGGCCCCGGTACGCGCCGCAACATCGACGAGTTCACGCGCACGACGGCCGGCGCGATCGAACAGGTCGGCGGCGCGCGCAAGGGCAAGGCGATCATCGTGATCAACCCGGCCGAGCCGCCGCTGATCATGCGCGACACGATCCACTGCCTGACCGACGGCCCGCCCGACGTCGACGCGATCACCGCGTCCGTGCACGCGATGGTGAAGGAAGTGCAGCGCTATGTGCCCGGCTACACGCTGAAGAACGGGCCGGTGTTCGACGGCAACCGCTTGTCGGTGTTCATGGAGGTCGAGGGCCTCGGCGATTACCTGCCGAAATACGCGGGCAACCTCGACATCATGACCGCCGCCGCGGCTGCGACCGCCGAGCGCTTCGCCGAACAGATGCTGGCCGACACGGCCGCCACCGCATGAGGAGTCACGCGATGTCACTTGCAGGCAAGACCATCACCGTCCACGACATGTCGCTGCGCGACGGGATGCACCCGAAGCGCCACCAGATCTCGCTCGACCAGATGCGCGGCATCGCGCGCGGGCTCGACGCGGCCGGCGTGCCGCTGATCGAGGTCACGCATGGCGACGGCCTCGGCGGCGCATCCGTCAACTACGGTTTTCCCGCGCACACCGACGAGGCGTACCTGAGCGCGGTGATTCCGGAGCTGAAGCACGCGAAGGTGTCCGCGCTGCTGCTGCCCGGCATCGGCACCGTCGAGCATCTGCGGATGGCGCACGAACTCGGCGTGAGCACGATCCGCGTCGCGACGCACTGCACCGAGGCCGACGTGTCGGAACAGCACATCGGCCTCGCCCGCACGCTCGGGCTCGATACGGTCGGCTTCCTGATGATGGCGCACATGTCGGCGCCCGAGCAGCTCGTCACGCAGGCGAAGCTGATGGAGTCGTATGGCGCGAACTGCATCTACATCACCGATTCGGCCGGCCACATGCTGCCCGACGACGTGACTGCGCGGATCGGCCAGGTGCGCGACGCACTGAAGCCGGAGACGGAGCTCGGGTTCCACGGCCACCACAATCTCGCGATGGGCGTCGCGAACTCGATCGCGGCGATCGCGGCTGGCGCGAACCGGATCGACGCGGCGGCGGCCGGCCTCGGTGCGGGTGCGGGCAATACGCCGATGGAGGTGTTCGTCGCCGTGTGCGACCGGATGGGGATCGAAACGGGCGTCGACGTGTTCAGGATCTCCGACGTCGCCGAGGATCTCGTCGTGCCGATCATGGACGCGCCGATCCGCATCGACCGCGATGCGCTGACGCTCGGCTATGCGGGCGTGTATTCGTCGTTCCTGCTGTTCGCGAAGCGTGCGGAAGCGAAGTACAAGGTGCCCGCGCGCGACATCCTGGTCGAACTCGGCAGGCAGCGGCTCGTCGGCGGTCAGGAGGACATGATCGAGGATACGGCGCTGACGATGGCACGCGCGCGCGGCGTGGCGGCGTGATGATCGCCCCGCCGCTTCCGGCGGCCGGATGAACGAAACGCGGAGCTTCGGCTCCGCGTTTGCGTTGGTGATGCGGATTCAGTGAGCCTTACTCGGTATCCGGCACATAACCCAGCTCTCGCTGGTGGCGCACCGACAACAACAGGACACGCGAATCCGAGTGCGCGTACAGCATCAGGTGGGCACGCATCACGTACTCGCGAAGTTCCGGCACGCCTGCTTCGATCGCCAACCGCAACACCTGGTCAAGCCGCATTCGGCCTTCGATCGAACTGGCGGCAAGAAAATCTGCGGGACGGCCGATCTTCGGATGCAACTTGACGAGGTCGACGAACCGGAAAATCTCCTCGTGCAAACCGTCGATTCTCGCAAGCGCGGCGTCCGGCTCTTGTGCCAGCATGAACGCTTCGAGGACGCGCAGCCGTTCCCCGAGGCTCTCCGCGAAATCGACCCGCATCAGTTCCGCGACCCGGCGCGCCGCAGCGACTGGCGAAACTCTTCTTCGGACTGCACCCTGCCCGCCAGTACGTCCTTGAGCCCCTTCTCCGCATCATCCAGCATGACCAGCCGACCGTGCTCGGCTTCGAGCGCATGGTAGTAATCCAGCTTGCGTGCGTCGACGATCGCCACGTACGCGGAGCCGTTTTTCGTCAGCACCTTTTCGGCGCCGCCGACCACGTCCTCGGCCAGTTCCGTCAGTCGCGAGCGTGCCTCACTAATGGGCACGACATCTTTGGCGCGAATCGACATACACATATCCAGTACAAGATTCATTAACGCAAACCTACATAAATTTGTTTAACGAGTCAAGGCGGGCGAGATGTCCCGGGCGACATGCCCGGTGCCCGAATTGTTCGGGGTGACGTCTGCGGCAACCAGGCTCGCAAAACGCTTCCGGCAAGAAAGTGCGTTGAATGTGCACGACTGACGGGGTATCGCGCAATTTGGCAGGATGGCCAACGCACCAATCAATGTGTTGCGACCTGGCCTCACTTTTGTCCGTGCGGCCCCGCGTGCGCGCCGCGCCGTCGTGCCCGGCGCTTTTCCCGTTCGGGCAGCAACTGCGGCATCAGCGCCTCGATGTACTGCTTCGCGTCGCCGCGCGTGCGCAGCTGGCTGTAGAGCCGATGCGCGTGGTCGTGACCGACCAGCACCGCATGCGCTTTCTTCAGGATGTGCAGGAACGCCATCAGGCTCGTGCCGTCGCCCAGCGGTTCGTCGTCGCGCGCGTCTCGGGTGTCGGGCCGGGTCATGATCCGATCCTCTGCGGGCAGTCCGTGCGGCAAGTCGCGGTGATCAGCGACAACAGGTCGTTCGCGTTGCGGTCGCGGTCGGTCAGCGGCGGCAGGTTGAACAGGCGTTCGAGGGTCGCGGGCACCGAGCTGTGGTCGTACAGCGTATGGTCGACCTGGCCGCGCGCAACCCACGGCGACACGACGATCGCAGGAACCCGCACGCCGTAGACGTCGAAGCCGAAGCCGTTCGTGTTCAGCGTGGCCGCGGCGCCGTCATTCGGCGGCGGCGCCGCGCCGGGCCTGACCGAATCGTAGAAGCCGCCGTGTTCGTCGTACAGGATCACGAACAGGCTGCACTCCCACAACGGCGAGTTGCGGATCGCGTTGTACACGCTCGCCGCGAGCTGGTCGCCGCCCGCGAGGCCGTCCATCGGATGCTGCGACGTGCCGTTCTCGTACGTGTCGTGAACGATGTCGCCGTAGGCCGGCTCGATGAACGTGTAGCGGGCCGTGTAGCCCGAAGCGAGGTCGGTTTCGAAGTGTGCGAGATCGTCGACATCGAAGAAGCTGATGCCCTTCAGCGATGCGACCTGCGGCACGTGTCCGAACGGCGTCCCCGACTGGTCCTGGTACAGCCGGTACTGATCGTCGCCGAGCGCATCGAAAATCGAGCCGTGCGGATAAGCGAAGCCGCCGAGGGTTTCCCATCCGCCCATTTCTTCCCCGGTCGGCGAATGATCGAGGCCGGCCGACGACGCGCCGTGCACGAAATACCGGTTCGGCCAGGTCGGGCCGGGTAGCGACGCGTGCCAGCCGTCGCACAGCACGAAGCTGGTCGCGAGCGCGTACAGCGCCGGCGACTGCGCGCGCGTATCGACCGCCTGCATGATCTTGCCGACGTCGGCGGGCTGCGGCGGCGTGCCTTCGCTGCGGGTCGATGCATAGTTCGACACGAAGCCGGAATTGTCGATCGGAGGATACGGCTGGCCCTTGCGGAAGCCCACACCCGCGCCGCACAGCTGTTCGACGACGTCGGTGAACTCGTGGCCGGGATCGGTCGGCATCTGTGCGGGCGCGCCGCCGCCGAACGGATAGGCGTCGCCGCCATGGACGTTGCTGTCCGACGGTGTCGCGGCAACGATGCCCGGGATGCCCGACAGCGCAAACAGATGGTCGAACGACCGGTTTTCGAGCATCAGCACGAACACGTGCTGGATGCGTGACTGAACTGACGTTGATGCGGCCGCTGCGTCTGCAACCATGTCGCCTCCTTCCGTCATTCGATGGGCAGCCGACTCGCCGGGCTGCGCGGACGACGTTCGAAAGCGTTGCAACGCGCGCCGGCCGCAGATTGCCGACGAGTGTATGTCCGGCCGGCATCCACGTAAAGATCGTGCGGCGCGCGTGACAGCGGCGATCGTCGTGTCGGCACCGCTCTCGTCTGCGCGATTCGCATGCGCACCGCTGCCCGAGCCTTGACGAAACCCGCCGCGTGGCAGACGATGACTTCCTCGCCCCACCTGCTCGCGTCGCCGGAGCAGTCTCGTAGCCTCACCCGGCATCACCGCTGTCCCAACAATCAACCTCGTTCGATTGGCGCGATCCGATCGAACAATACGCATGGCTCACGCCTGAATGTTCGCGGTCTGGCGATGCGCCTACCTCGTTCCGGGAGAATGTTCGATGTCACACGTGAAGAAGGTCTGGTTCATTACCGGCGCGTCGTCCGGCTTTGGCCTCGCGCTTGCGCAGGCCGTGCTCGCACGCGGCGATCATGCGGTGGTCACCGCGCGGCGGCTCGAGCGGCTGCAGGCTGTCGTCCAGGGGCATGAAGACCGCGCGCTGGCGATACAGATGGACGTCACCGATGCGGCCGCGCGCGAGCGTGCGGTCGAGCAGGCGATCGCCCGGTTCGGCCGGATCGACGTGCTCGCGAACATTGCGGGGCGTGGCTCGATCGGCGCGGTGGAGGAATTCTCGCCCGCCGAGCTGCGCGATCAGTTCGAGATCAACTTCTTCTCGGCGGTCGAGATGACGCGCGCGATCCTGCCGCAGATGCGCGCGCAGCGAGCGGGCCGCGTGCTGACGCTGACGAGCGTCGGCGGACTCGTGACGGTGGCCGGTGCCGGCGCGTACTGCGCGGCGAAGTTCGCGCTCGAATGCTGGACCGAGACGCTCGCGAAGGAGGTGGCGCCGCTCGGTATCCGCGTAACGCTCGTCGAGCCTGGTGCGTTCCGCACCGAGTTCGCGGGCGACGTGCTGCAGCGCGCCGCGCATCGGCTCGACGTGTATCGGAGGGTCGTCGGGCCGTTCGAGGATTACCTCGTCAGCAATGCGGGCAAGCAGATGGGGGATCCGGTCAAGGGCGTTGCGGTGATGCTCGACGCGATCGACAGCGACTCGCCGCCGCTGCGGCTGATGCTCGGCGCCGATGCGTATGCGCTGTGGGACAAGACCATCGCGGAGCGCATCGACGATATCGACGCTTGGCGCGAGCAAGGCGAAGCAACGGCGTTCGACGACGCGCAGGCGGTGCAGATCGGGCGTTGATGCGGGGGCTGCGTCGCGCGGCGGCAAGGCCGGTCACCGCACGCGGCGTCGCCCGCCGTGACGCATCAGGCGGGATTGCCGATCGTCCGGTTGACTTTCGCTTGCCGGGCCGATACGATCGAGCCACTTTCAAGACGCCCTCCCGGTTCGCCGGGAGGGCGTTTCGTTTTGGTTCTCCCACCAAAAGGAAACGTCTTGAAATGAACCGTCCTGACTCCCCTCTCCAGCATCCGGCCGGCGGCCTCGGCTACGTGCAGCACGGCACCGGCCACGATTGCGTGATGGTCCTGCACGACTGGCTCGGCGACCACACGAACTACGATCCGCTGCTGCCTTATCTCGACACCACCACGTTCACATATGTGTTTGCCGATCTGCGCGGCTACGGGAAATCCCGCCACCTGACGGGCGACTACACCGTCGACGAGATCGCGGCCGATTGCGTCGCACTCGCCGATCGACTCGGCTGGCAACGCTTCCACGTAATCGGGCATTCGATGACCGGCATGGTCACGCAGCGCGTCGCCGCCGACGCGCCGTCGCGGATCAAGAGTGCGATTGCCGTGTGTCCGGTCTCCGCCGCAGGCAATCGGCTGAGCGACGACGCGCGGGCGTTCTTTGCCAGCACGATCGGGGACGACGACGCGTTCCGCCGGCTCGTGAGGTTCGTGACGGGTGGGTTGTCGGCGCAATGGGCCGACTTCAAGCGGCGGCAAAACCGCGAAAACGTCGCGCGCGAATGCCAGCTCGCGTATCTCGACATGCTCGTCGACACCGACTTCGTCGACGCGGTTCGCGGGCTCGACACGCGCTTTCTGGTGATTGTCGGGGACAAGGATCCGGGGCTCGGCGCGGACGCGATGAAGGAAACCTTCCTCGCGTGGCACCCGAACGCGCAATTGCGCGCGATCCCGAACTGCGGGCATTACCCGATGCAGGAACAACCGCCGCATTTTGCGACGATCATCGAGGATTTCCTGCGCAACGGAACCGCATGAGCGGCGCCGCAGCCAGGAAACCGCGCGGGCTGCGTCGCCCGCACCTGCCGGTCAGCGGCGCGGCGGGCCGCTGCGAGGCGTCCGCGCAGGCGCGCGGTCGTCCTTGTGCCGGAAATTGATCCGACCCTTGGTCAGGTCGTAGACCGACAGCTCAAGCGTCACACGGTCGCCCGCGAGAATACGGATATGGTTCTTGCGCATGCGGCCCGATGCGTACGCGCCGACCACTGCGCCGTTTTCCAGCGTGACGCGATACTTGCTGTCCGGCAGCACTTCGTCGACGATTCCGTCCAGTTCCAGCAGTTCTTCTTTTGCCATACCAATTCCTCCAGACTAGGTGATTGACCGCAGTCGCTTCCCGCAACGGCCGGCGGCACCGCAGGATGCCGGGCGCGGATGTTCGTGCAGACGAGCCAAGGTCCCGGCTCGCGATTGGAGCCAGGCGGGTCGCCACGTGGGCGGTCAGGGGTGGCGGCGCGATGGTCGCCGCGCGGGTCGGAGCCGTGCCGGCTTCGGCACGGCGGCGATCTGCGCGGGTTGCTTCGCGCTGAAAAGGCGACGGCGGACACCGTCAACCGACGGCGTCCGCCCTGGCGGCAGATGCCGCGCGCAGGTTCTGCGGCACCGGTCCCGGCTGGGCGACCGGTGCCGACGCAGCTTACAGCGGCGTGATGTTCGATGCTTGCAGGCCCTTGGGGCCGCGCTTCACTTCGTAGCTGACCTTCTGGTTCTCGGCCAGGGTCTTGAAACCCGTGCCGCGAATTTCGGAGAAGTGCGCGAACAGGTCGTCGCCGCCCTTGTCCGGGGTGATGAAACCAAAGCCCTTGGTTTCGTTGAACCACTTGACGGTACCGGTATCCATAAATACTTCCTTAATACAAATAAATTGACACGCGCCCGCGACGGGCACGAAAAAGATTCAAAGAGGGAGAGACCAACGACTGCCGCTCGTAGCGGCAAAGGGTGAGCAATCGAGCATCTTGAAGACTTCGGTGACGGACACTACGCGACCCGGGCCGTTGTGTCAAGTTTTACGATGCGGCACAGCCGCGCATCGCGCGGTCAATGGCCGGCGCGGCGCGCCCGTGCGCCCCGCCCGGCCCCGCCGCGCCGGCCTGCCCGCTTACCGCTCGAACACGTGATGCAGCGCGGGCGGCGTTTCCCCGTCGCAGATCCGCATCTCGAACACCTTGCGCGTGACGCTCGACGGCCGCACGTCAGCCTCATCGAGATAGAACTGCGAATACCAGTCGCGCATCTGGTAAAGGGGTCCATCGCCTTCGCACAGCAGCGGGTTGTCGATCCGCGTCTTGCTGTGCCAGATGTCGACGTCCTCGTAGAACGCGCGCTGCGCTTCCTTCACATACGCATTCGCGATTTCCATGTTCTGCGCGTCGCTCAGGCCCGGCAGCTTCTTCACGATCACGCCGTAGCGCAGTTCGAAGCTGTTCATGTCGATCGGCACGTGGCAGTTGAGCAACACCGAATGGATCGGCTGGCCGTTGCTCTGCCCCGTCATCTGCGTGATGTGCACGGCCGGCCCGAAATACGTCGACAGCGCGGTCAGGCTGTCGCCGCCGAGCTTTTCGCTGCGGCCGACCATCAGCTGCGTCGCCTTGTGGTCCTCGAACAGGTTCGCGAAATAGTCGATCGGTGCGCGATGCACGGTCGCGAAGTGCGCGACATCGGAAATGTTGTCGACGAGCTCGCGGCAGTTCGCGTGGATCAGCATCTTGTCGACGACCCAGCCCGACCATTCGTCGGAGAAGCACACGTCGAAGCGCGGGATTGCGACTTCGTCCGGCGGCGGGTTGCCTTCCGGGTCGTTCCATACGAACAGCAGATGGTTTTCCTCGCAGGTCGGCCACGCGCCGATGCGCGCCTTCGGCGGAATGCGCTTGCAGTACGGGATCGACGCGCACTGCCCTTCCCCGCTCCACGCCCAGCCGTGGAACGGGCACACGAGCGTGTCGCCTTCGACGGTGCCGAGGCTCAGGTCGGCGCCCATGTGCGGGCAGTACGCGTCGACGATGTTGACCTTGCCGGTCGAGTCGGCGAACGCGGCGAGCTTGCGGCCGAAGATGTTCAGCGTGTGCGGCTTGCCGTCCTTGTAGTCGCGGGCGAGCCCGACGCAGTGCCAGCCGCGCGCATAACGCTCGGCGAGCGGCTGGGCTTCGATCTTGTAAGGGCGTGCGGACATGTGGGTCGTCTCCTTGTGGTTCGGTAGCGCGCGGCGGCCGGCCGTGCCGGCCGCGCGCTCGGGGTGAATCGGGGGGAATCAGGGCCGCGTTGCTCAGTGCGTCGGTCAGTGCATCGCTCAGTGCATCGCTCAATGCATCGTATTTCCGGGTTCGAGCGCGCGCGCGGGCTTAAGCGTTGGCGCGGCGGCCGGCGCCGGATGCGGCGCGCGGCGTTCCGCGCGTTCGACGCCGAGCCACGCGGCGAGCGCCGGCAGCAGGAACACCGCGCCGAACAGGTTCACGAGGAACATGAACGCGAGCAGCACGCCCATGTCGACCTGGAACTTCAGCGCGGAAAACGCCCAGGTGCCGACACCAATGAACATTGTGACGGCCGTGAACAGCGCCGCGGTGCCGCGCTGGCGCATCGCGTCGGCGAACGCGTCGGGCAGCGTCGCGCCGTGCCGGATGTCGTGCTGCAGGCGCTCGTACAGGTAGATGCCGTAGTCGACACCGACGCCGACGCCGAGCGTGATCACCGGCAGCGTCGCGACCTTCAGGCCGATGCCGAGCCGCGCCATCACCGCGTTGCAGAGGATCGACACGAGCGTGAGCGGCACGATGATGCAGAGCACCGCGCGCCACGAGCGGAACGTCACCGCGCACAACAGCGCGATCGCGCCGAAGATCGACAGCAGCATCGCGACCTCGGCGTCGCCGACCGCCTCGTTGGTGGCCGCCATCACGCCGACGTTGCCGCCCGCGAGCCGGAACGCGACGTTCGGCGTCGGGTTCTCGGCCGCGAAGCGCTTGATCTCGTCGACGATGTGCGCAATGGTCTTGCCCTCGTGGTCGGTCGTGTAGATCAGCACCTGGATCGCCTTGCAGTTCGCGGTGTTCATCCCGTTGTCGGGGTCGAACGCGTTTGCGCCCTGCGTGAGCCCGTCGCTCGAACGCGGCAGCGCCGCCCAGCGCGGGTTGCCCTCGTTGAACGCGGCGATGAACACCTTGCCCTGCGACGCGACGCTCGTAACCGACTGCACGCCCGCGACGCCGCGCATCCGCATCTCGAACTTCTCGATCGCGCTCATCACCGGGTAATGGAGGCACGCGTCGTCGAAGCCGGTCGTCTCGACGATCACCGACAGCACGTCGACGCCGATGTTGTACTGGTGCGTGATCGCCGCGTTGTCGACGTTGTAGCGCGAGTTCGTGCGCAGTTCGGGTGCGCCGGTGCCGATGTCGCCGATCTGCAGGTTGCGCGATTCGAACATGCCGTACGCGAGCAGCGCGAGCGCGACCGCGAACACGCCGAGCGCCGGCAGCGGCCGCGCGAACGTCGCGAAGCCCGACCACATCCGGCTGCCGCCCGCGGCCGCCGTGCGCTGCGCGCGCGCGAGCGTGCCGCGTTCGAGGCGCGTGTACGACAGCAGGATCGGCAGGAACACCTTGTTGGTGACGATCATCAGCAGCACGCCGAGGCATGCGGTGATGCCGAGCTCGCGCACGATGTCGATCTGGATCCGCATGATCACCATGAAGCCGAGCGCGTTGGTCAGCAGCGCGACGGTGCCCGGCACGAACAGCTTGCGGAACGCGTCGCGCGCCGCGTCGACCGACGTTGCGCCGCGCACGAGCGCCTGCTTCCACGCATTGGTCATCTGCACCGCGTGCGACACGCCGATCGAGAAGATCAGGAACGGCACGAGGATCGACATCGGGTCGATGCCGAGCCCGAGCAGCGGCAGCGCGCCGAGCAGCCAGACGACCGGCAGCAGCGCGACCAGCAGCGCGAGCGCGGTGGTCTTCAGCGAGCGCGTATACGCGAACAGCAGCGCGGCCGTCACGACGAACGCGAGCGCGAAGAACGCCATCACGCCGGCGATGCCCGCTTCGACGTCGCCGACGAGCTTCGCGAAGCCGATGATGTTCACGTCGACGTTCTGCTTCGCGTAGCGCGCACGGATCTCCTCGAGCTGGCGCGCGACCGCGCTGTAGTCGAGCCGCTTGCCGGTCGCGGGATCGGTCTCGCGCAGTTCCGCGCGGATCAGCGCGGATTTCAGGTCGTTGCCGACGAGCCGGCCGATCTGCCCGGAGCGCGCGACGTTGCGGCGCACCTTCGCGAGATCGTCCGGGTTCGCGCTCGAGAACTGGCCCGGCACGACCACGTCGCCGCGAAAGCCCGCTTCGGTGACCTCGGTGTAGTGGACGTTCGGCGTGAACAGCGAGAACACGCGCGAGCGGTTCACGCCGGGTATGAAGAACACGTCGTCGGTCGCATGGCGCAGCGCGTCCATGAACGGCTGCGTATAGATGTCGCCGTCGCCCTTCCAGCGCAGGCTCACGAGGATCGTGTTCGCGCCGGGGAACGCGCCCGCGTAGCGGTCGAACACCTGCATGTACGGGTGCTGCATCGGGATCATCTTGTTGAAGCCCGGGTCGAGCTTCAGGCGCGTCGCGGACAGGCCGAGCGCAAGCGTCACCGCGACGCACAGGAACAGCAGCGTGCGGCGCCGGCGGATGATGAAATCGGCGCAGCGCTCGACGAATGCCGCGAGGCGCGACGCGGGAACGGCATCGGTGGGGCGTGACAGGTCGTTCATGGAACTCTCTTCTCGTATCGGAACGGCTGGCGGAGCGGAAACTCGCGGAAACGGACGACGGCTGGCGACAACTGGCGGAACCGGCCGCCGAGCGTCAGGACGGCAGCGACGGGTGTGTCGCGCTCGATCCCGCGAGCGGCGCGACGCCCGCCTCGCCGCCGAGCAGCAGCGCGCCGCGCCCCATGTCGAGCACCGCCGCGAGGCTTTGCACGCCGCCGAGCTTGCGCACGTCGAAGGTCAACCCGCCGTCGCGCGACGCGACGATCGCGCCGCCCTGGCCGACCAGCACCAGTTCGCCGTCGGGAAGCTGGGTCGCGCCGAAGTACGACACGGGCACCTGGCTGTCGACGTGGGTCCAGGTCGCGCCGCGATCGGTGCTGCGCAGCACGTTGCCGCGCATCCCGTATGCGACCCAGTCGCCGTTCGCGAGCATCAGCGCGCCGAACAGCGAACCCGCGTACGGCGACGGCCGCTTGTCCCAGCTCGCGCCGTTGTCGGTCGAGCGCAGCAGCGTGCCGCTCTCGCCCGCGATCAGCAGGTTGCCGTGGCCATCGCCGACGATCGCGTTGAGATGCCGGTCGCCGGCGGGCGTCTTCACCGTCTGCCAGGTCGCGCCGGTGTCGTTCGACTGCAGCAGCTGGCCGAAACTGCCGGCCGCGAACAGCGGCCCGTTCGCGGTGCCCCACACTGACAGCAGCGGATCGGAATGCGCTGAGGCCGTGTGCACTTCGCGCCAGTGCGCACCGGCGTCGTCGCTGCGCACGATGCGGCCGTCGTGGCCGACCGCGATGCCGAGCGTCGGCGTGACGAAGAACACCTGCGTGAGCGTCGACGGCTGGTCGGGCGCGACCGACGCGGGCCGCCAGTTCCGGCCGCCGTTGTCGCTCAGCAGGATCACGCCGCGCTCGCCGACCGCGACGATGCGCGTGCCGGCTTTCGCGAGGCCGTTGATCTGCAGGCGGTCCGCGTGAATCGCGGTGGCCGGGAACGCCGGCAGCGGGCGCGGCGAGAAGGCGAACAGCGCGGC
Organism: Burkholderia sp. Ac-20353; assembly: GCF_017104785.1. NCBI lineage: Bacteria > Pseudomonadati > Pseudomonadota > Betaproteobacteria > Burkholderiales > Burkholderiaceae > Burkholderia > Burkholderia sp. Ac-20353. The sequence goes on from NZ_JAAGPL010000113.1 coordinate 23,936, forward strand.
GCCGAGCACGAGCGCCGACATCGCGAGTCCGGGCAAGGTTCGTTTCATTGCTTGTCTCCCGTGAGCCGTCACGCGCCGACTTCGAACAGCGCGGCGGCACCCATCCCGCCGCCGATGCACATCGTGACGACGACGTGCCGCACGCCGCGGCGCGCGCCTTCGAGCAGCGCGTGCATCGTCATCCGCGTGCCGGACATGCCGAACGGATGACCGAGCGCGATCGCGCCGCCGTCGACGTTGAGCCGCTCGTCGGGGATGCCGAGCCGGTCGCGGCAATACAGCACCTGGCACGCGAATGCCTCGTTCAGCTCCCACAGGCCGACGTCGCGCACGGTCAGCCCGTGCCGCGCGAGCAGCTTCGGGATCGCGAACACGGGGCCGATGCCCATTTCGTCCGGCTCGCAGCCGGCCACGGCCAGCCCGCGGAACGTGCCGAGCGGCGCGAGCCCGCGGCGGCCGGCCTCGGCGGGCGTCATCGCGACGACGGCCGCCGCGCCGTCGGACAGCTGCGACGCGTTGCCGGCGGTGACGAACTCGCCCTGCGCGACCGTTTCGCCACCGCTCCACGACGGCTTCAGCGTCGCGAGCCGTTCGGCAGTCGTGTCCGCGCGCACGCCCTCGTCGTGCGACGCACGCAAGTCCTCGTGGCCGGCTGGGTTGCCTTCCTTGTCGAACAGCGCGCGGCGCACGTCGAGCGGCGCGATCTCCGCGTCGAAGCGCCCCCCGGCCTGCGCTTGCGCCGTGCGCTGGTGGCTTTGTAGCGCGTATTCGTCCTGCGCCGCGCGCGAGATTCCATAGCGGCGCGACACGATCTCGGCCGTTTCCATCATCGCGATATAGGCGGCCGGCTGATGTGCGAGCACCGCCTGCGAACGCACGCGATACGCGTTCTTGTGCTTGTTCTGCGTGAGCGAGATCGACTCGACGCCGCCCGCGACGACGATCCGCGCGTCGCCCGCGCTCACGCTGCGCGCAGCGCTTGCGATCGTCATCAGCCCCGACGAGCACATCCGGTCGATCGCCATCCCGGGCACCGACGCGGGCAGGCCCGCCGCCGCAGCCGACAGCCGGCCGATGTTGTAGCCCTGCGTGCCCTGCTGCGCGGCGCAGCCGATCACGACGTCGTCGACATCGGCAGGCGCGACGCCCGCGCGCTCGAGCGCCGCGCGCACCACGTGGCCGCCGAGCGTGGGCGCCTCGGTATCGTTGAACATCCCGCGATACGCCTTGCCGATCGGCGTGCGTGCGGCGGAGACAATTACTGCGTCTTCCATGGGGAGACTCTCCGGTACTAGAAGTAATAGCGGCTGATCGTGTCGACGACGCAGCCAGGCTTGGCGTCGCCGTCGATCTCGACGGTCACGCGGATCCACGCCTGCACACCGCCGTCGAGCGGCTCGACGCGCAGCAGTTCGCCGATGCCGCGCACGCGCGCGCCGACCTTCACCGGCGCCGGGAAACGGATCCGGTCGCAGCCGTAGTTGACGCCGAGTCGCGCGCCGTCGATGCGCACGATCTGCGGCAGGAAATAATTGACGAGCGACAGCGTCAGGTAGCCATGCGCGATGCACGCGCCGAACGGGCCGTCCTTCGCGCGCACGGGATCGACGTGCACCCACTGATGGTCGCCTGTCGCGTCCGCGAAGCCGTCGATGCGGCGCTGGTCGATCGCGAGCCACGCGCTCGCGCCGAGCGTCTCGCCGACGGCGGCGGCCAGTTCGCCGGGATGCGCGAACACGCGGGGCTTCGGGAGCATCGTGCGCACGGGGTCGAGGGTCGCGCCCATCATGCGTGCTGGCTGCTGACCGACAGCACTTCGCCCGTCATGTACGACGCGTAATCGCTTGCAAGAAAGACCATCACGTTGGCAACCTCCCAGACTTCGGCGGCGCGCCCGAACGCTTCGCGCGACGCCAGTTGATTCAGCAGGTCGGCCGGAGCCGACTTCTTCAGGAAATCGTGCATCGCGATGCTCGGCGCGACCGCGTTGATGCGCACGCCGTGTGGCGCGGCTTCGAGCGCCGCGCAGCGCGTGAGCGCCATTACGCCCGCCTTCGCGGCCGCGTAGTGCGCCTGTTCCGCCTGCGCGCGCCAGCCGAGCACCGATGCGTTGTTGACGATCGCGCCGCGGCCGCGGGCCTGCATGTGCGGCAGCATCGCGCGCGTCATCCGGAACGTCCCGGTGAGGCTAATGTCGATCACCCGCGACCATTCGGCATCGTCCATATCGATGATGCGGCGCGCGCCGCCGAGCCCCGCGTTGTTGATCAGCACGTCGACGCCGTCGAGCCGCGTCTGCGCGTCGGCGACGAGCGCCTGCACGTCGTCCTCGGACGCGACATTGCAGAGCCGCCCGTAGATCTGCTGGAGCCCCGTTTCGGCGCGCAGCGTGTCGACCGCCTGTTCGAGGCGCTTTTCGTGGATGTCGGAGATGAACAGCGCGCGGCAGCCTTCTTCCGCGCAACGGCGCGCGGCCGCGAAGCCGATGCCGGCGCCGGCGGCGGCCGTGATCAGCACCGATTTGCCGGCGAGCAGCTGGTGGCCCGGCACGTAGGCGGGGGCCTGGCGGATCTGGGGTTCGGTCATGCGTTACCTCGGGGTTCCTTGGGCATGCCGAGCCCGCGCTCGGCCATGATGTTGAGCTGGATTTCGTTGGTGCCCGCGTAGATCGTGTCCGCACGGGAGAACAGGAACACGCGCTGCAGGTGGGCGAGCTTTTCGTCGGACGGATCGACGACGTTCGCGCGCGTGCCGAGCACGTCCATCGCGAGCTGGCCGAGATCGCGGTGCCAGTTCGACCAGTAGTACTTGTAGATCAGCGCGTCGCGGCGCAGCGGCGCGCCGGCGGCATCGTCCGCGCCGGACAGCATCCGCAGCGCGTTGTAGCGCATCACGCGCAGGCCGGCCCACGCGCGGCCGATCCGCTGCCGCAGCACGGGGTCGCGGTCCGCGCCCGATTCGCGCGCGGCGTCGATCACCCATTCGAGCTCGCGCACGAACTGCATCTGCTGGCCGAGCGTCGACATCCCGCGTTCGAAGCCGAGCAGCGTCATCGCGATCCGCCAGCCGTCGCCCGGTGCGCCGACGAGGTCGCGGGCCTCAGCGCGCGCGCCGTCGAAAAACACTTCGTTGAATTCCGCGCCGCCGTTCAACTGCCTGATCGGCCGGATCTCGATGCCCGGCTGGTCGAGCGGCATCAGCAGGAACGACAGACCCTTGTTCCCCTTCGAAGCCGGATCGGTGCGAGCGAGCACGAAGATCCAGTCGGAATCGTGCGCGAGTGACGTCCAGACCTTCTGGCCGTATACGCGCCATGTGCCGTCCGCGTCCTGCTCTGCGCGCGTGCGCACGTTCGCGAGATCGGAGCCCGCGCCCGGCTCCGAATAGCCCTGGCACCAGAACTGCGTGCCGGCGAGGATGCCGGGCAGGAAGCGCGCACGCTGGTCGTCGGTGCCGCATGCGACGAGTGTCGGCCCGAGCAGCCCTTCGCCGATGTGGCCCATCCGCCCGGGACCGCCGGCGCGTGCATATTCCTCGTGGAAGATCACCTGCTCGGCGACCGGGAAGCCTCGGCCGCCCGCTTCCGTCGGCCAGCCGAGCCCCGTCCAGCTGCCCTTCGCAAGTTCCTGTTCCCACGCCTTGCGCAGCTCGGGCCACGCCTCCTCGTCGCCGGGGCCGCCTCGGTATTTCAGGCACGCGAATTTGCCGGTCAGGTGCGACTGCACCCAGTCGGCGACTTCGTGCCGCAATTGCTGTTCACGGGTTTCGCTGTTCATTGCAAGGCTCCTGCGCGGGCGGCGGACGGACGCGCCGCATGCGGCACGGGCGCGGCAACCGCAAGCGCGGCGCCGTCCGCCCGTGTGCCGTCGATCGCATGGCGCGCGATCCATTCGAGCAGTTGCGGCGTCGCGCCGAACTGCGCTCCCGATGCCTGCGCGCGCTTGAAGTAGAGATGCGGGTCGTATTCCCACGTGAAGCCGACGCCGCCGTGTAGCTGGATCGCTTCCTGTGCGCAGAACGCGTACGCGTCGTTCGCGGCGGCCTTCGCTGCGGCGACGTCCGCACAAAGCGCGGCGCAGGGCTTCGTCGCACCCCTTTCCGCGTCCCACGCGTGCGCGGCGCCGAGCACCGCCGAACGCGCCGACTCGATCAGCACCATCATTTGTGCGCAGCGATGCTTGACCGCCTGGAACGATGCGATCGCGCGGCCGAACTGCACACGCTGGCCTGTGTACTCGAGCGTCAGGTCGAGGCACTGCTGCGCGCCGCCGAGCTGTTCGGCGGCCAGCGCGAGCGCGGCGAACCACGCGGTGCGTTCGAGCACCAGCACGGCGTCGCGGCTCGCGAGCAATGCATCGCGGCTCACGCGCACGTCGTCGAGCCCGACCCGCGCGAGCGGCCGCGTCGCGTCGAGCGTGTCGAGCGGCGTCACGGCAAGACCGGACAGGCCGGATCGAGCGGCTGCCACGTCGACGGCAAACAGCCCGACCGAGCGCCCCTCGTTCGCGATACGCGCCGGTATCAGCAGCAGATCGGCACGCACGCCGTCGAGCACCTGCGCGCAGTTGCCGGACAGCACGTAGCCACTCGCGGTTTCTTCAGCGATGAACGGGAACGCGGGCACCTCGGCCGATTCGCCGAAAGCACCGCACGCATGCGTGCCGGGCCGATTGCCGAACGGCTCGCCGGCCGGCATCCCCGACAGTTCGCCAAACGGCCAATCGAGCGGCAACGCGAGCGTCGCGCTGCACGCGCCTTCCGCGATCCTCGCGAGCCACGCGGCCGCCGCCGGCGTTCCGCAGTATGCGAGCGCGGTCGCGGCCACGCACGCGGTCGGGAAATACGGCACGCACGCGACGCGACGGCCGAGCTGCTCCATCAGCAGCGTCTGCTCGACCGCGCCGAGCCCCATGCCGCCCGCCGCTTCCGGCAGCGCGAGCGCGTTCCAGCCGAGCTCGCCGGCCAGCGTCGCCCATAGCGCGTCGTCGCGGCCGCCCGCCTGGTCGATCGCACGGCGCACGTCCGCGGACGCGCTGCGTTC
>NZ_JAAGPL010000012.1:0-128608 GCF_017104785.1 Burkholderia sp. Ac-20353
TCTCGCCGTGGGCGAAGTTGATCATGCCGATGATCCCGTAGACCATCGAGTAGCCGATGGCGATCAACGCATAGATCGCGCCCAGCGTCAGGCCGTTGACCAGCTGCTGGGCGAATTGCGGAAAGAATTCTGTCATGGAAGTCGCTCTAGTCGGCCGCAAGGGCACTCGATCACATCAGCGATACAAAGCGCCCCGCCCGGTACGCGGGCGGGGCGGATGTGCGGGCAGATACGGCGGTCAGTTCGAGGCGATGCTCTTCGTCGCGTCCTTGTGCCACGTGTAGACGACGAACTTGAACGCCTTCAGGTCGCCCTGTGCGTCATACGCGACCTTGCCGATCGGCGTGTCGAACGTCGTCTTGTGCATGTACGCGGCGACCTTCGACGGGTCGGTCGTCTTCGCTCCCGCGATCGAGTCGGCGATGATCTTCACCGCTGCGTACGACGGCATCTGGAACGGGCCGTTCGGGTCGCGCTTCCTGTCCGAGAAGGCCTTCACGAGGCCTGCGTTGGCCGGGTCGGCCGAGAAGTCGGCCGGCAGCGTGACCAGCATGCCTTCCGAAGCCGGGCCGGCGATCGCCGTCACGTCCTTGTTGCCGACGCCTTCAGGCCCCATGAACGTGGCCTTCACGCCCTGCTCGCGCGCCTGGCGCATCAGCAGGCCCATTTCCGGGTGGTAGCCGCCGAAGTAGACGAAGTCGACGCCTTGCGATTTCAGCTTCGTGACGATCGCCGAGTAGTCGGAATCGCCGGCGTTGATGCCTTCGAACAGCACGACCGGGATCTTCGCGGCTTCGAGGTCCTTCTTCACCGACGACGCGATGCCCTGGCCGTACGACTGCTTGTCGTGCAGCACCGCGACCTTCTTCGGCTTCACGTGGTTGATGATGTACTTCGCGGCGGCTGGGCCTTGCTGGTCGTCGCGGCCGATCGTGCGGAAGATGAAGTGGCGCTTCTTGCCTTCGGTCAGCTGCGGCGCGGTGGCCGACGGCGTGACCATCACGATGCCTTCGTTCTCGTAGATGTCAGATGCGGGAATCGTTGCACCCGAGCAAAGATGGCCGATCACGTACTTGATCTTCTGGCTGACGATCTTGTTGGCTACGGCGACGGCCTGCTTCGGTTCGCATGCGTCGTCCATCATCACGACTTCAAACTTGTTGCCGCCCGCACCGCCTGCCGCGTTGATCTGTTCGATCGCGGTCAGCGCGCCGGCCTTCACCATGTCGCCGTATTGCGCGACCGAGCCGCTCATCGGACCGGCAATGGCGATCTTCAGGGTTTCCGCTTGCGCGTAGGAGCCGCAAAGGGCCAGCGCAGTCGCGACAGCAACAGGATAGAAAGAGAAAGAAGGCTTCATGATAGGTTCGAAATGAAATATCGCGACGAGACGGCGAGCATGTGCATGCTCGCCGAAACCGTCGCTCCGGAGGGGAATCTGGCGCGACTGCGCAATTGCCGAAATGAGCGTACCGAGCGATCCGAACGATCCGTGGCCTCAGGAAATGCACAGGCGTAGGCGTCAGTCGCCCGCATCCCGACACCCGATATCGGCATCGACCGCCACGTCACCTCGTCGAAACCATGTCGGGTGCCCAACGCCGGTCACGCGGACGCAAACCTGCCGGACACCGGCCTCGCGTAGCAGGCTGGTGCCGTGACCCGGCACCGTGCCCCACACGCAACGCATCCACGCACTCGGGGGAGCGCGTCAAATCATGATTCGACCGCAAGCAGGTGCACAGTTGCGTGCGATGGATTGAGCATCACGTTACGTCCGACGAGGTCGACCGCTTCGCTTGCCGCCGCGGTGATGCCCGGATCCAGGCATCTTCATGAAGGATCCTGGCATTCTGCGCGGCACGTACGACGCATCGTTCAGAACAGGCGATCCAGCCAGTTGTGGTGGTCCGCCGCGCGGCCGTTCTGAATGTCGAGCAATGCAGCCTTGAGACGCGCGGTGACCGGGCCACCCGTGCCATCCCCGATCGTGAACTCGTGGCTGCGACCTTTCACCTTGCCGATCGACGTGACGACAGCCGCCGTTCCGCACGCAAACGCCTCCACGAGGCGCCCGCTCTTCGCGTCAGCCTGCCACTGGTCGATTGCATACGGTTCCTCGCGCACGGTGACGCCGAGATCCCGGGCAAGCGTGATCAGCGACGCGCGCGTGATGCCCGGCAGGATCGTGCCGGTCAGCGGCGGCGTCTGGATCGAGCCGTCGTCGAACACGAAGAAAACGTTCATGCCACCGAGTTCCTCGATCCAGCGTCGCTCGACCGCATCGAGGAATACCACCTGGTCACACCCTTCGCGAATGGCTTCCGCCTGCGCGGCGAGGCTCGCCGCATAGTTCCCGCCACATTTCGCGTCGCCGGTGCCGCCGGGCGCCGCCCGCGTGTAGTTTTCGGACACCCAGAGCGTGACAGCCGACGCGCCGCCCTTGAAGTACCCGCCGACAGGCGTCGCCACGACGCAGTACAGATATTCGGGCGACGGCTTCATGCCGAGCACGGCCTCGGTCGCGATCATGAACGGGCGGAGATACAGTGCCGAGCCTTCGGTCGACGGGATCCATTCCCTGTCGACACGGACGAGTTCACGAACCGATTCGACGAACAGCGCCTCGGGCAGCAACGGCATCGCAAGCCGTTCGGCGGAATTGCGAAAGCGTCTGGCGTTCGCGTCGGGACGGAATAGCGTGGCACCGCCGTCAGGCAACCGATAGGCCTTCATGCCTTCGAAGATCTCTTGCGCGTAGTGAAGCACCAGCGTTGCCGGGTCCAGGCTGAACGGACCACGCGGACCGATCTTGGCGTCATGCCAGCCACGCGCTTCCGAATACCGGATCGTCGCCATGTGGTCCGTGAACACCCGCCCGAAACCGGGATTCTCGAGCAATGCAGCGCGCTGGTCGGCTTCGACCGGGCTGGGGTTGCGTTCGAACTGGAATGTCTGCATGCCGGTGGTGTTCATCTCTGTCCGCTCCTTCGTTTGCAGCGGGTTCACCCCGCCATTCATTGGAGCTGATACTCTATCCCAAAAAAAAGAGCGTTTGGTTGCGTTTATGCCTTATTATTCAGCCTGTTTGGCATAAAAGCATTCATAACCCAACTTGAAGTGGCAGTGAATGCCACCCTCAAAGACGAGACACCCCGATCATGGAAAATCTAGACGAAATCGATCGCAGCATTCTCCGGAAACTGCAGGAGGACGGACGTATTCAGAACGTCGAACTGGCTGACGCGGTGGGATTGTCTCCGTCGCCGTGCTTGCGACGTGTGCGCATTCTTGAGGAATCCGGTGTCATCGAGCGATACGTTGCGCTCCTCAACGCAAGGAAGGTCGGCGCAGGCTTGACGGTCTTTGTCCGCATCTGGCTGACGAGTCAGGATGCCAAAACGGTCAACCACTTCACCACCGAAATACAAAAGCACCCGCAGATCGTCGAATGCCATCTGATGGCAGGCGATTGCGACTTCCTGCTTCGCGTCGTCGCGGCCGACCTCGACGCATACCGTCAGCTCCAGATCGATCATCTGACACGCATCAAGGGTGTGCAGAGCGTGAAGACCGAGATTCCGATTCAGCAGATCAAGCTCACCTCTTCGCTGCCGATCTGATTTCCTGTCGACACGACGCGCGCACGGTGGATCGACGAATGCGCGCGATCGGCGGGGTGGCATCCGGACAGAAACCGATCAGCCGCGAGCGAAGCTGCGCGCGGCCTCCTGGTCGGCCGCCATGATGGACGGTATCGTGTCCTTCAAATAGTCGACCCAGGTACGAATCTTCGCGTCGACATATTGCCGGGACGGATACATCGCGTACAACCCCATCTGTTGGGACTTGTATTCCGGCAGTACCCAGCCCAGTTCCCCATTACGCAGTCCTTCAATCGCCGAATAGATCGGAATCAGGCCGACCCCGAGCCCCTCCCGGACGCATGCGGCAAGCGCCTCCGGCGTATTGACTTCCAGCATTGCCGGCCGCAGCCGAACTGACTTCTGCTCGTCGGGTCCATCGAACGTCCAGGTGTTCATCGGAAACTCCGGCGTATTCAGGTGGACGCAGGCATGCTCCACTAGATCATCCGGATCTCGCGGGATCCCATGGGCATCGAGGTATGCCGGCGCCGCGCACGCAATGCTGAATGCGGCGCCGATTCTCTGTGAAATCAACGCCGAGTCGGACAACGCCACGGCAACGACGATCGCCATGTCATAGCCTTCGTCGATCAGATCCAGTGAGCCGTGGGCGAGCGTCAGTTGAATCCGCACCTCCGGAAACAGGCGCTGATACCCACCGATCGCCTTGATCACGTAGTGTTGTCCAAATCCGACGGGCGCCCGCACGCGCAGCTTACCTGACGGACGCGCATGTGCCTTCCCGACCTCGGCCTCCGCCTGATCGACCTGCGCGAGAATCTGCAAGCAATGGTGGAAATATCGCTCGCCGGCTTCCGTTAGTGCCATACGACGCGTGGTCCTGTTCAGGAGTCGAGCCCGAAGGCGCCGCTCGAGGTCGGAAATCGCGCGAGAGGTATACGCGACCGTAAAGTCGAGACTCAATGCCGCAGCAGTGAAGCTCCCTGATTCGGCGACGCGCACGAACACGCGCATGTTTTGAAGTGTGTCCATGTAGGCTTCCAGGTGCTGCTGGCCGCTCGCGTCGTGAGCCGATTCGCCCTTGCTCCTGGTTCAACGCGCGCGCGCCGGATCGCGAAAACGCGCGACGAACGCATTGATCGGCAGCGGGCGCGATACAGTCGACGCTCGACACCGGAAACGATCGATCCGATGCCCGGCCCATGGCACGATGCGCTTTGGTATCGGACTCCGTCACGACGCGCAATCCGCGGCGAGGACCGTTCGCATCGTGCGACCGTCACGATAATGCACATGCCAGGCGAGCGCCTCTTCGAGGACATGCGGCGTTTGTCCGCCCATTGCGCCGGCACGCTTCACGTAGTCGCGCAGTGCGTCCCGATAGAGCGGATCCGCGCAGTTTTCGATGATCTGCACTGCGCGCTCGCGCGGTGCCAGGCCACGCAGGTCAGCCAGACCATGCTCCGTCACGATGACGTCGACATCGTGTTCGGTATGGTCGACGTGCGACACCATCGGCACGATGCTCGAGATATCGCCGTCCTTCGCGATCGACTTGGTCACGAACACCGACAAGTGCGCGTTACGGGCGAAATCGCCCGATCCACCGATACCGTTCATCACGTGCGTGCCGCCCACGTGGGTCGAATTCACGTTGCCGTAGATGTCGCATTCCAGTGCGGTGTTGATCGCAATCACGCCGAGCCGACGGATCACTTCGGGGTGGTTGCTGATCTCCTGCGGTCTCAGAACCAGACGTGACTTGTATCGCTCGATCTCGGCCAGGAAGCGCTGCTGGACCGATTCCGACAGCGCGATCGCGCATGCCGATGCAAACCGCAAGCGTCCCGAGTCGAGCAACGCGATCGTGCTGTCCTGCAGGATCTCGGAATACATCCGAAGATCGCTGAACGGCGATTCGACCATTTCGTTCAGTACCGCATTGGAAATCGTGCCGACCCCCACCTGCAAAGGCTGCAATGACGGTGCGAGACGGCCTGTGCGGACTTCATGGGCCAGAAATTCGTTGAGGTGACGCGCAATATCCTGCGTGTCCTTGTCGGACGGCAGCAGGGTCGTCGGCGCATCGCTCACCTGCGTGAAGACGATCGCCGCGATCTTCTCAGGATCGACCTGGATGAAGGGCAAACCGACGCGCTGCTCCGGCGCGATCAGCGGAATCGGCATACGATGCGGACGATCGAGCGGAACGTATACGTCATGAAGCCCTTCCAGCGCCATCGGCATGTTCAGGTTGATCTCCACGATCACGCGCTTCGCCATCGTCGCGAAGTCGGCCGACGCCCCTACCGACGTGGTCGGCACGATACCGCCGCTCTCGGTAATGGCCGTGGCTTCGATGACGGCGACGTCCATCGGCCCCATGTATTTCCCGCGCAACTGTTCGACCATTTCGGACAGGTGCTGGTCGATATACATCACCGTCCCGGCGTTGATCTTTCGACGCAGCGTTCCATCCGACTGGAACGGCATCCGGCGGGTCGTGACGTTCGCGTCGGCCAGCACCTTGTCGATATCGTGTCCGAGCGAGGCGCTGGTGATGAGCGTCACCCGCGTTGCTTCGCGCGCGGCACGCTTAGCCAGGGCGAACGGCACGCGCTTGCAATCACCCGCATATCCGAAACCGCTCATGCCGATGGTCATCCCATCTCTGATCAGCGCGGCGGCCTCCTCTGCCGTCGTTACCCGGCTGCGCAATCGGTCGCAGCGAATCCGTTCCATCTCCATCGTCTCTCTCCTGAATCTGATTCCGCAGTCAGCGAACGCTTAAGCTTCCGGCCGGCTGCTTGACCGACTCTCCGGAGTTCGATTGACCACGTGTCCGGCAGCCAGGATGGCTGTCCATATTCGTTCGTCATGCGATGCATTGGATGCCATTAAGCGGGACCAATGATTCGCAAGAGCGTCATGATGGATCAGGCCGCTGCCGCATTCCATGTCGAATTCGAGAAAACCATGCACAGCTTTTCGTAACAATCGACTTGCAGATCGATGTGTTCGTCAGCATCGAAAAATGGACGATTGATCGAGAGAAGGTGTCGCAACTGCGCGGCACTGCTCGATGCAGATCAACGGCATCGAGCAGTGCGTCGCGTCGCTTGCAAACGGGATTCGCCTCTGCACCGCGAAGGTCGCGTCAGAATGCGTCCTCGACCATTTCCAGCGCGGCATCGGCGCCATGAACGACCGTATGACTGTGGGATGCCGACAGCGGCAGCACGTGTTCGGCGTAGAAGCGACTCGTCGCGATCTTGCTTTCGAGGAAAGTCGCGTCTTCGGCGTTGCGTTGCAGAAGACGATGGGCGGCCAGGGCAGCGCGCCCCATCTGCCATCCGCATGCCACGGTGCCGAGCAGGTCGAGAAACGGCACGGAAACTGCAAGCGCGCGCTTGGGCGTTTCCGCGTAGGTGTCGGCCAGGAAATCGACGGCACGGGACAGATCGCCGATGCCCCGACGAAGCTGCGCGCCGATTGCACGGAGGTCCGCATGATCAGCACTTTCCAACGCAGCTTGCGCCTCTTCCATGGACCGGATCACCGTCCGAATCGTCTCGGCACCGTCGCGACCGATCTTACGCCCGACGAGATCCATCGCCTGGATTCCGGTCGTGCCTTCGTAGATCGTCGTGATCCGTGCATCCCGCAAGAACTGCGCGGCCCCCGTCTCCTCGATGAAGCCGGTTCCACCGTGCACCTGAATGCCCATCGACGCGATATTCAATCCGGCCTCGGTGAACCAGCCTTTGGCGATCGGCATCATCAGGTCGACGAACGCCTGATGCGAGATCCGCTCGGCGCGATCCGGATGCGTTTCCCCCTTGTCCATGCTGGCCGCGATGACGAGGCCCAGGGTCCGCATCGCTTCGACGCGCGCCTTCATGCTCATCAGCATGCGCCGGACGTCCGGGTGCCGAATGATCGGCACCTTGGTGCCGGACCCGGACCCGGTCTCGACACCCTGCACACGTTCTCGCGCGTAATCGCGCGCCAGCTGGTACGCGCGTTCGCCCAGGCCGATGCCTTCGAGGCCGACCGCGAACCGCGCGCCGTTCATCATGATGAACATGTTCTCGAGGCCGTGGTTTTCCTCACCGACCAGATAACCCACGGCGCCGGCGTCGTCTCCAAACGCCAGGACACAGGTCGGCGTCGCATGAAGGCCGAGCTTGCGCTCGAGCGACACGCATTTCACGTCGTTGAAAGCGCCTAGGGTGCCGTCGTCGTTCACGAGACGCTTCGGGACGGCGAACAGCGAGATCCCCCGGGTTCCGGCGGGCGCGCCGTCCACGCGAGCGAGCACCAGATGAACCACATTCTCGGCAAGGTCATGATCGCCGTATGTGATGAAGATCTTCGTGCCGGACAACCGATAGGTGCCGTCCCCGGCCGGTCGCGCCGCCGTGCGCACGGCGGACAGATCCGAACCCGCCTGGGGCTCGGTGAGGACCATCGTGCCCGTCCATTCGCCGGTCACCATGCGCGGCAGGAACTTCTGTTTCAATTGCGCCGATCCAGCGTGCTCGAGCACGTTGATCGCACCACGCGTGAGCATCGGCAGCAGTGCGAATGCGACGCTGGCGCCGTTCCACATCTCGTCCACGGCAGCCGCCACGACGCGTGGAAGATTCTGGCCGCCCAGCGCAGCGGGAACCGACAACCCGTTCCATCCGCCGCGGACGAACTGAGCGTACGCGTCCTTCCACCCTGCCGGCATCCTGGGATGGCCACTCTCGAGACGCGCGCCTTCGAGGTCGCCCGTCCGATTGATCGGCGAGATCACCTCGGCGGCGAAGGCACCGGCTTCTTCGAGAATGGCGTTCACGACGTCGGGCGTCGCTTCCTCGTATCCCGGAAGCGCTGCAATGCCGTGCAGGTCGGCAAGTTCCTGTAGGGCAAACTGAATGTCCTGAATCGGAGCCAGGTATTGGTTCATTGAGTGTCTCCTGAGAGCGACTTCGTCTGTATTGCGCATCCATCGTCGTGCGGCGTCCGGTTGAACCGGGATGCTCGCGCGTCGCCCGCATGCCAAGCGTGACCGGTCCGGTAACGGCGACGCACCGATCGATCCCGGGGCGGCCGGACGGCGCCCGAACACGTCGAGACCGTCGGGTCGAACCCGCGCAGGATGCGCGGATCGGGTGGCGCATCAGGTGCCGGTAAAGGCGGGCTTGCGCTTTTCGAGGAACGCTTGCATGCCTTCGCTCGCGTCCGACGTCTGGGTTGCGGCAACGAACAGATCGGCTTCGAGTCGCAAACCGTCTTCGAGCGAAACGGTCAGTGCTTTCTCCACCGCCGTTTTGGCCAAGCGCAACGCGGCCGGGAAGCGGTTACCCAGTCCATCGAGGAAGCGCACCCCCAACTCGACCGGATCTCCAGCATCGACTACCTGATTGACGAGGCCGATACGTTCCGCCTCCTCCGTGCCGATCAGTCGACCGCTCGCGATCATCTCGAGCGCGTGCGATTTGCCGACCAGCGCAGGCAGGCGCTGCGTGCCCCCGTAACCCGGAATTAGACCGAGCTTGATCTCCGGCAGACCGAACCGCGTGCCCGTCGTCGCGATCCGGAACGTGCAGGCCATGGCGAGCTCGAGCCCGCCACCCAGTGCGACGCCCTGAATCACGGCCAGCGACGGAAAGGGCAACTGATCGAGCTTCGCGAACGTGCATTGACCGGTCCGGGCAGCGGAACGATGAGCACTCGTGCTTCGATCCAGCAATTCCTTGATGTCCGCACCGGCGCAAAATGCCTTGCCGCCTGCCCCCTTGAACAACAGCGCACGCGGCGCTGACGCGGCCGCCTCCTCGATCAGTGCACCGATCCGCTCGATCATGTCGGCGTTCAGCGCGTTCATCGCCTGCGGTCGGTCCAGCGTGATGACTGCGATATCGCCGTGATGCTCCAGTGTGACGCTCATGCTTCGGAACCTTCGTCAGGTGCCGGGCGGAAGCGCGGCTTGCGCTTTTCCATGAATGCCGCGACGCCTTCGTGCGATTCGGGGGTGCCGTAGTAAAGTGCCAGCGCCTGCATCCCGAGCCCGCCAATCCCGCGGATCGAATCGGAGTCGGCATTGAACGACCGCTTCGCAATCGCAATCGCCGTCGGGCTAAGCTGGAGAATTTCCTGGCACCAGCGTTCGACCTCGGCATCCAGTTCGTTCATCGGCACGACTGCGTTGACGAGTCCCATCGCGAGCGCTTGTTGCGCGGTATAGCGTCGGCACAGGAACCAGATTTCGCGCGCCTTCTTCTCGCCGACGACGCGTGCCAGGAATGCCGTTCCGAAGCCGGGATCGACCGAGCCGACCTTCGGGCCGACCTGCCCCAGCTGGGCGGATTCCGCTGCGATCGCGAGGTCGCAGCACGTGACAAGCACGTTCCCGCCGCCGATCGCGTAGCCGTTCACGCGTGCGATCACCGGCTTCGGAACGTCGCGAATGACGCCCTGCAGTTCCTCCACCGGCAGGCCGATGATGCCGCGACCGTCGTAGCCGCCGTCATGGGCCGACTGGTCGCCACCGGTACAGAACGCTTTCTCGCCCGCGCCAGTCAGGACGATCACGCCGATCGACTTGTCCCAGCCGGCGCGCTGGATCGCGTCGATGAGTTCGTCGCAGGTCTTGCCGCGAAATGCGTTGTACTTGTCAGGGCGGTTGATCGTGATGCGGGCGACGCCCGCCTTGGCTTCGTACAGGATATCGGTATAGTCGCTCATGTTCGTATCACCCATGCATGGTCAAGCCACCGGAGACGGAAATGACCTGTCCGGTGATGAAATCGGCGTCATCGCTCGTGAGGAACGCGACGATGCCGGGGATGTCGGCCGGCTGGCCGAGACGCTTCAACGGGATCGCGCGCAGCAACCCGTCGTAGACCTTCTGACCGAATTCGCCTTCGCCCATGAACGAGCGCAGGAGCGCCGTATCGGTCGGCCCCGGGCAGACGACGTTCACGCGCACGTTCTGGCGTGCGCACTCGCGTGCCACGGTCTTGCTGAAGGACGTGATGCCGCCCTTGCACGCCGAGTAGACCGACTCGCCCGACGACCCGACGCGGCCGGCATCCGATGCGATGTTGACGATCTTGCCGCCCCCCTGCTCCACCATGATCGGCAGCACGGCGTGATGGAGATTCAGCGGCCCCATCAGGTTGATCGAGACAACCTTGTTCCAGAAATCGGGGGTCGTCTCCAGGAACGGCATCGCGACGTCCCAGCCCGCGTTGTTGACGAGTGCGTCGATCCGCTTCAGATCGCCATGCACCTGCTTGATCGTGCGCACGACGGCGGCATGGTCGGTGATGTCCAGCGGCAACAGCGTGAGACGCTCCGCGTGTTGATCGAGTCCTTTCTTCAGATCGTCGAGGCCGGACTGGCTCAGGTCCAGGCCGACGACGTGAGCGCCCTCTTCGCAGAAGCGCTGCACGAGGCTTTTGCCGATACCGCCTGCGGCGCCGGTAATGACGACGACTTTGTCTTTGAGACCGCGCATTTCCAATACTCCTTGGTTGATAGTCGTTACTCGGCGAAGGCCATCCGGCCGATCAGCATGCGCAGGACCTCGTTGGTGCCTTCGCCGATCTGGAGCACCTTCGCGTCGCGAAACAGCTGTTCGACGGGATAGTCCTTGCTGTAGCCGTTGCCGCCGTAGATCTGGACGGCCTCCGAAGCGGCCTGCATCGCAAGGTCGGACGCGAATACCTTGAGAATCGCCGACTCCTTCCGATGATTCATGCCGCCGTCGGCCATCATGGCGACCTGCAACAACAGCAGCCGGGCGGCCTGGATGCCGATTGCCATGTCGGCAACCTTGAACTGGACGCCCTGGAAGCTGGCGATCGGCGCACCGAACGCCTTGCGCTGCTTCGCATGCGCCTTCGCGTATCGATACGCGGCTTCGGCCGTGCCGATGGCAACGGCCGAGATGCAGATCCGCGCGATATCGAGGCCCTTCATCGCGACCAGGAATCCATCGCCCTCCTTCCCGAGCAGGCAGCTTGCGTGAACCCTGCAGTTTTCGAGCGAGAGTTCGGAGGAGACGGAGCCGCCGCGCAGGCCCATCTTGTTTTCGTTTCTGGTGACCTTGAATCCGGGCGTGCCGGTCTCGACAAGGAAGGCGGAGATGCCTTTGTCTCCGGCGGACGGGTCGGTCTTCGCCATCACGATGACGAGACCGGCGACCGCCGAATTGGTGCACCAGGTCTTGGTGCCGTTCAGGACGTAGCTGTCGCCGTCCTTCACGGCCGTCGTCTGGATGCTGGCGGCATCCGAGCCGCCGGATGGTTCGGTCAGTGCGAACGCACACAGCATGTCGCGCGCCGCTCTCGGAAGATAGTTGCGCTTCTGTTCTTCCGAACCGAAATGCAGGATCGTCTCGGCCGATAGCCAGTGCGCATCGAGCGTGAATCCGACACTCGCGTTGGCTGTCGAGATTTCGACCAGTGCGAACGCGGCAGACACCATGTCGGCGCCCTTGCCGCCATATTCGGCCGGCAGGGACAAGCCGAAGTAATCGCTTTCGCCGATCTTCCTGAACAGCTCCGTCGGAAAGACATCGGTCGTGTCCATCTCGCGGGAGAGCGGCGCGATTTCGCGCTCGGCAAAAGACCGTGCTGCAGCCTGCCACGCCGATTGCTGCTGATTGAGGTGCATGCTCCTATCCTTGATCGTCAGGTGATGAACCGGGTCCGGACACGACATTCGGGGACCCGCGCCTATGCGTTGCGCTTCACGTCTGCCGCGCAGCAATGATTTCCGCGGCATGCTTGCGAAGCGCGAATTTCTGGATCTTCCCGGTAGCAGTCCTGATTATTGGTTCGAAAATCACGTGCTTGGGCGTCTTGAAGCCCGGGAGCTTCGCCCGGCAGAAGCGGATGACGTCGTCCTGCGTAACCTGGCCGGCGTGATCCGGGTGCAGTTCGATGATCGCGCACGGCACTTCGCCCCATTTCTCGTCGGGCACGGCCACAACGGCGACGCTCATCACCGCGGGGTGCGTGCACAGCACCTCTTCGACCTCGATCGAGGACACGTTTTCGCCGCCGGAAATGATGACGTCCTTCGAGCGATCCTTGATCTCGATATAGCCGTCCGCGTGGCGCACCGCGAGGTCCCCTGTCCGGTACCATCCGCCCGCGAAGGCTTCCCGCGTCGCCTCGGCATTCTTCAGATAGCCCTTCATACCGAGATTGCCGCGGAACATGACTTCCCCCATCGTCTTCCCATCGTGGGGAACCGACTCGCAGGTCTTCGGGTCGGCGACGATCAGTTCGCCAGCGACAGCGGTACGGACACCCTGGCGCCCCATCCGGGCAAGTCGCTCGTCCTGCGGCAAGTCATTCCACTCGTCCTGCGATACGCATACCGTGTTGACCCCGTGCTGCTCGGTCATGCCGTACACGTGGATCACCTTGAAGCCGAGCGCTTCCGTCTGCTTGATGACGCCGACGGGCGGCGATGCACCGGCGCAAACGACCGAAATGGGCGCGGCAGGTTGGGTCCAGTCGGCGGGCTTGCCGGCCACCAGCGCGCTCAGCACCGCCGGGGCCCCGCAGAAGTGCGTCACGCCGTGCCGCGCGAGTGCGTCGTAGATGTCCTCGACCACGACCTTGCGCAGGCAGACGTGCGTGCCGGCGACTGCCGCCAGTGCCCACGCGTAGCACCAGCCGTTGCAGTGAAAGAGCGGCAGCGTCCAGAGATACACGGGCGTGCCGACGTTCAGTCCGGCATAGATCACTGCGCTGAGTGCATTCAGGTACGCGCCGCGATGGTGATACACGACCCCTTTCGGATTGCCGGTCGTGCCCGACGTGTAGTTCAGCGCGATCGCATCCCACTCGTCGTCCGGATAGAGAACCTGCGCATCGCCTGGAGCCTGCGCCAGAAAGGCTTCGTATTCGATTGCGCCGACCGGCACCGTATCGGGGACATCGTCGTCGCGAATATCGATGACGTCGATGTGCATGCCGGCCAGTGCGATGGCTTCACGGGCAACATCCGCGAACGGCTGATCCACGAATAGCAAACGCGTTTCCGAATGCTTCAGGATGAACGCAATGCCGGCGGCATCGAGCCGGATGTTGATGCAATTGAGCACGCCCCCGGACATCGGCACGCCGAACTGCGCTTCAAGCATGGCCGGCACGTTCGTCGCAAGGATCGAGACCGTATCGCCGCGCTGAATGCCGGCGCCGATCAGGCCGCGGGCGAGACTCCGGCAACGTTGCGCATATTCACGCCACGTGTAGCGCTGGTTCTTGTGGATGACGGCGGTGCGATCGGGGAAGACGTCGGCCGCACGGTCGAGCAACACGATGGGTGTCATCGCCTGGTAGTTGGCCGGATTCCTGTCCAGTCCCACGTCGAACTTGTTGCTCATGTCTCGCTCTCTTGGTCTCGTCACAAAGAAACTGCCGACCGCGTGGCCATCGTCGATCGCGCGCGGCGTATTCGCTCCGGCGGCGACGTCTCCGCCGCGGATCAGGTCCAACTTCACTGCCCTCGGCCGTAGTGCATCGACGCTGTCCGGTCGGCAGTGAGTAGCGACGATTACATAGTCGTCCACCCACTTATATATGTCAAGTACTTGATATGTATTTCGACGATGATCCGGTTATTTTCGCGTATTGCTGTGCACAAACGCCATCATCAATGACATGTATATGTCGCTTCTGGTGCCGATGCCTGCCTCGTGCAGTACGACGGGCGCAACGACGCGCCGGAATCGAGGCGGGAAAGGGGAAGTGACGCTTCTGCGATTGCCGCAAGCCCGGCATTGGCAGCGAGGATGCGAACGGTGCCCGCCCACGAATTCCGGACAGGCATGTCGAACAGGGATGCGTACGACGATTTCGCCAGGGTCCTCGTGTCTCGAATGTCGGACCGCCATGGGAAAGGTCGAGCAATCGGTCGCCGCCACCGTGGG
Source organism: Burkholderia sp. Ac-20353 (assembly GCF_017104785.1). Classification (NCBI taxonomy): domain Bacteria; kingdom Pseudomonadati; phylum Pseudomonadota; class Betaproteobacteria; order Burkholderiales; family Burkholderiaceae; genus Burkholderia; species Burkholderia sp. Ac-20353. Next base: position 14,551 of record NZ_JAAGPL010000012.1, read on the forward strand.
CCGTGCGTCGGGACGCACCGTGGCGGCGACCGGCGCACGCGGGCGCCCCGGGTGGTCAGCGTGCGGGCGTGCCCTGCACGACCGCCCGGTCGGCAATGAATCGCTCGATTTCGCGATCGTCGTAACCTAGTTGCCGCAGAACGCTGCGACTGTGCTCACCCAGATCAGGCGCCCTGCGCGGCGCGACCTTCTTCACACCGGCAATCTGCAGCGGACTGCTGACGGTGTGGCTGGCATCGCCGCACGGGTCCACCAGCGGCACGAAGATATCGTTCGCATACATCTGCTCGTCGTCGACGATCTCCTCCATGTTCTGCGCGACACCGTAGACCACACGACATTCGTCGAACAGCGCCTTCCAGTACGCGAGCGGATGCCGGGCGAATGCGTGGTCGAGCAGGCCGACCAGGATGCCAGCATTTTTTGCGCGCGCGTCGCTGTCGGCGAATCGCGCATCCGTCAACAGGGACGACAGCTGCATGGCCTGCGCGAACCCCTGCCAGTCCTTCTCCTGCAGCAGGATGAGCATCAACCAGCGACCGTCCGCGGTCCGGTACGGATTGAACAATGCGTTTTGCGGCGCCTCGCGGGTCAGCGCTCGATCGATCCGGGCGCCGCTCAACCCGCCCTCGATCCACATCGCGGACGCCCACGCACCCTGGGCGATCAGCGACGTCGTGACGTGGCTGCCCTTGCCGGTCTTTTCGCGCCGATACAGGCCCGTCACGATCGCCGAGTACAGCGTGCACGCGGTCGCGTGATCGCCGATGCCCGGAACCGGAACGGCAGGCGGACTGTTCCCGTCCCGGGTGATGTCCATCAGCCCGGAGCGGGCCCAGTACGCGGTGACGTCGAATCCGGGTTTGTTGGCTTCCGGTCCGTTCGCGCCGTATCCGGTGATATCGGCGTAGACGAGCCGCTCGTTCAGTGCGGAAAGCGCCTCATACGTGAGACCGAGCTTCTCCTTGACGCTCGGGGGGAAGTTCACGACGACGACATCGGCCCACTTGATCAGCCGGGTCACCACGTCTCGCGCATCCGGCGACTTGAGATCCAGAGCGAGGCTTTGCTTGTTGCGATTGGTCAGTTGCCACGGATAGTTGTAGTCGCTCGCCGGATTGGGCGGCGCCTTGTAGAAATGGCGATAGGGGTCGCCCGCGCCGGGTGGTTCGATCTTGACGACGGTCGCGCCGAAATCGGAAAGGATGGTCGTGGCAGCAGGGCCCGCGACGTAGCTTGCGAAGTCGACGACTCTCAGCGTCGAAAAGATGCTTTCGGTGGCTTCCATGGCAGGTATGAACGCAATCGATGAGGGGTGGCCGCGCGATCCGGGCCGCGTGGACGGTTGGGGTGGCGCCGTCACGATCGACGGACCGGCCGTGTCGTTCCGGTTCGCCGTGCGCGCCACCACCGTCTGCCCAGGATGCTAGTCATGCGCGAAATATACGTCAAGTACATTACATATTGTAGATTTGAGAACTATGGCTCATTGAAATTTAAACTGCATATATCTGGATTACCCGAGTGCATCTGCAAAAATAAACATCATGATCATGCTATTGTTGCTGTGAGTGCGCTAGAATGCGGCAACCATGGGCGGACACCTGGCCGCCGGGCGAACCGCGCAGGTCGAGTACCGATGCGGCCGGTCGCCCGGCGCGTCACGGGTTGCTTCGAAACCGTGGCGCTCGAGACGTCGGCCATGCTGCGTCGACATGCCGCCGACAGGCCTTAGCCGCCCTTGTGCCGGTCTTCGCAAATGCAGTGTCTTTCAAGGAATCGACCATGCTTGATGCTTACCTTTACGCCGGACTCCGCACGCCGTTCGGACGCGTCGCCGGCGCGCTCGCCCCGGTTCGTCCCGACGATCTTGTCGCGACGGTCATCCGGCACGTCCTCGAACACAGTCCGTTTCGTGCCGACCAGGTGGAAGACGTGGTGCTGGGTTGTGCATGCCAGGCCGGCGAGGACAGCCGCAACGTGGCTCGCCACGCCGCGCTGCTGGCAGGCTTGCCGCCGAGTACGCCCGGCCAGACCGTCAATCGCCTGTGCGCGAGCGGCCTCGCCGCGGTCCTCGACACGGCGCGCGCGATCACGTCCGGAGAAGGCGAGCTTTATGTCACGGGCGGCGTCGAGAGCATGAGTCGCGCACCGTTTGTCGTTGCCAAGAGCGAGGCGGCCTTTGGTCGCGAATTCAAGGTCTACGATTCGGCGATCGGCGCACGTTTCCCGAATCCGCTGATCGAGCGTCAGTTCGGTGCCGACACGATGCCGCAGACAGCCGACAACGTGGCGAGCGAGCTCGGCCTGACGCGCGAGGACAGCGACCGCTTTGCTGCAGCGTCGCAGGCGAAGTTCGCCGCGGCCCAGGCATCGGGCTTCCTCGCGGGTGAAATCCTTCCGGTCTCCGTGCCGACCGGCAAGAAGACGCCGCCGAAAGTGATCGAAATCGATGAACACCCGCGTGCCGACACTACGGTGGAAACGCTCGGGACGCTGCGTGCGCTGCAAGCTAGCGGCGTCACGACCGCGGGTAATGCATCAGGGGTCAACGACGGCGCTGTCGCATTGCTCGTCGGCAATCGTGCGATCGGGGAGACCGCGGGCATCAAGCCGATGGCACGGATCCTTGCCGGCGCCGCGGTCGGCGTCGAGCCGCGCGTCATGGGGATCGGCCCGGCCTACGCAATCCCGAAGGCCCTGGAACGCGCCGGGCTGACGCTGGGCGATGTGGACGTCATCGAGATCAACGAAGCATTCGCCACGCAAGTCCTCGGCTGCCTGAAGCTGCTGAACGTGGCATTCGACGACCCGCGCGTCAACCCGAATGGCGGCGCGATCGCGGTCGGTCATCCGCTGGGCGCGTCGGGCGCACGGATCCTGCTCAACGCAGCGCGCGAACTCGAGCGACGCGGCGGGCGGTACGCAGTCGTGAGCCTGTGCATCGGCATGGGTCAGGGGCTGGCCGTAGTCATCGAGCGAGTGTAACGCCGGATTAGCCGGCGGGGTGGCAGCACCGGCGCGATCGGGTGTTGCTACCGCTCACGGTCGTGACGCCGCGCGTCCCTGCCACCCCGTCGGCCATCCGGCGCAATCGGTCGCGCGCCGCCGTGCAGCGATTGCCCCGTTTCCGGTGACACTCGCAACAAGACCTCGTCGGTATCATTCGATCCCGTCTTTTCCAAGAGATCACCATGCATGACCCGCTCGGATCCCGGGCATCCCGAACCCGCCCCCGGCGAATCGTCCTGCCGCTCGTTGCGATCGCCGCGATCGGCGCGTCCTTGACGGCAGCGTGGGCCTGGTCCGCCGGATGGATCGGCAATCAAATCACGGCTGCGCGCTTTACCGACGTCATGGAGCAGACCAACGGGAAGGTGTATGCCGGCTTCCGCCGCGCGCACAGCAAGGGCGTGTGCGTGACCGGCCGCTTCCATCCTGCATCCGCGGTGACGTCACTGTCATCGGCTCGCGTGTTCCGGCAAGCCGACGTGCCGGTACTCGGACGTCTTTCGATTGCCGGCGCCGATCCGCACGCGCCCGACGCCGCCCAGCGCGTCCGAAGCCTGGCCTTGCTGCTTCGGACCGACGACGGGCAGCAATGGCGCATGGCGATGAACAGCTTCCCGTTTTTCCCGGTATCCTCGCCGCAAGGATTCTACGAACAGCGTCTCGCAGCGGCGCCGGATCCGGCGACCGGCAAACCCGACCCGGCAAAGCTAAGCGCCTTCTACGCGGCACATCCGGAAGCGCGCCGTTACGACGCATGGGCGAAATCGGCCCCTTGGCCGAGTAGCTGGGCCAACACGCAGTTCAACGGTGTCGATGCGTTCCGCTTCGTGGCGACCGACGGGACGCGACACACCGTCCGCTGGTCGATGCGGCCGCAGGCGCCATTCGTGGCGATGACTGCCGAGCAGCGTGCGCACGTCGATGCCGATTACCTGAGCGAGGAAATCGCGCGCCGCCTGACACTCGGCCCCGTGCGCTGGGATCTCGTGGTCACACTGGCCGCTCCCGGCGACCCTGTCGACGACCCATCGCGCCCGTGGCCGGAAGAGCGCGCACAGGTGATTGCCGGGACACTGGAACTGGACGGGCTCACGCCGCAGGCAACAGGGGCATGCCGCGACGTCAACTACGATCCGCTGGTCCTGCCGCACGGAATCGAACCCTCCGACGATCCGGTCCTGGCGGCACGTTCTGCCGTCTACGCCCAATCCTACAACCGCCGCGAACGCGAGATTGCTCGCGGACAGGCATCCGACGCCACCGGACTGGAAGCTCGCCGATGAACCGCCCCATCCATTTCAACCGACTCGCCCGCCTGTTGCACTGGTCGATGGCGGTGCTGATCGTCGCCATGTTGTTCATTGGCGTTGCCATGGTCGCGTCGCTATCGCTGCGCCCATGGCTGCTCGATCTGCATCGTCCGTTGGGCATCGCAATCGGTGCGCTGGCGCTCGTGCGCATCGCAAACCGTCTGTCCGGCCGATCGCCGGCACTACCTGCCGATCTGCCGCGATGGCAGATCGCAGCAGCTCACGGGTCCCACCTGCTGCTTTACACGTTGATGATCGGTCTGCCACTGCTCGGCTGGGCCATGCTGTCGGCTGGCGACGTTCCCGTAAAGCTCTACGGTAACGTCCGTCTGCCCGCGATTCTGCCGACGAGTCCGATTGCCTATGCTCGGTTGCATTTGGCTCATGTATGGCTCGCTTTCTTGCTGTTCGCGACGGTGATCGCCCATCTATGCGCAGCACTGCACCACGCATGGGTGCGCCGGGATGGCGTGTTTTCTTCGATGGCCAGTGGTCCCGTGCGTTGATCGCGAGACGCTCGCCGGCACATCACCGATTGGGTCCCGAAAAGACCGGGTGACGGTCTGGCGGGTTCTCCGGCCTTCGCTTACAGGTTCTTGCGCACCGTCAGTTGATCAGGCGACCCATCTCGGGTAGTCCGTATACCCTTCCGCTCCGCCCCCCTGCTTAAATTCATCCCGAAGCGGGTTGAGTGGCGCGCCAGCTTTCAGTCGATATGCCAGATCAGGATTCGCGATGTAAGCCCGGCCGAAAGCGACCGCGTCGATCAGCCCCTCTTCGATTAGCGCCTCTGCCTTCTCTGCAGAATATCCGCCAGCGGCGATGATCGTGCCCGGATAGTGCGAACGGATGGCCTTACGGAACTCGGGGCTGAATGGCTTTCCTCCTGCCCAATCCGGCTCCGACACATGAAGATATGCCAGGTTACGTGTCGCGATTTCATCAATTAGCCCGATGGCGGCATCATCGTGTTCGTCTCCACCGTCGATACCGTTGAACTGGCCAAGGGGGTAGATACGGATGCCAATCCGTTGGGACGACCAGCCATCAATGGCCGCGTCCAGAACCTCCAGCACAAAACGCCTTCTGTTCTCCACGCTCCCACCGTATTCGTCGTCACGTTTATTTGCGAACGGTGACATGAACTGGTGCAGAAGGTAGCCGTGTGCGGCATGAATTTCGACCAGATCGAAGCCCGCCTCACGGGCGTTCTTCGTTGCCTGCCGAAAGTCAGAAACGATCTGGGCAATTTCAGGCTTCGTGAGCGCGCGGGGAAATGACGTTTCTACGCGTACAGCAAAGCCATCAGCTGTGCGCAACGTAGTCTTGGTTTGCGGCGAAACGGCAGATGGGGCAACGGGAGGCAATCCCCCCGGCTGAAGTGATGCATGCGAGATGCGACCGGTATGCCACAGCTGAACCGCACTATGCCCGCCTGCATCGTGGATACGGCGGTTGATCGTCTGCCACGCGTTGATCTGCTCCGGTGTGTGTATGCCCGGCGCGCCTGAATAGCCCTTGGCTTGGAACGAGACTTGTGTAGCTTCAGAGATGATTAGTCCCGCGCCGGCGCGCTGCTCGTAGTAATCGCCCATCAATGACGTTGGAACGTCTCCAGGCTCAGAGCTGCGCAGTCGAGTCAACGGCGCCATCAGCACTCGGTTGGGGACGGTGATTGCGCCAACGCGAAGGGGAGTAAAGAGCTTCGGAAATTTCACTTTCTTTCGCCATTGGATTGGCGCTTAAAAAGAACACATATGCATCGTATGCTCAAAACTAGCGAATATAATTCCCCAGTTATGGGATGAACAGACTCTGGAGGGATGGCTCATGGAGCCCAAACGATTCGCCGATATCGCCACCTTCGTGTCGGTCGTCAGGCACGGCAGTTTCACCGCTGCGGCCGCGTCGATGAAGCTCACCCGCTCAGCGCTGGGAAAGAGTGTGAGCCGACTCGAAGAGTCGATGGGGGTCCGCCTCCTGAACAGAACCACGCGATCCATTAGCTTGACGGACGAAGGCCGTGTCGTCTTCGAGCGCTGGGCGCAAGTTCTGGAAGAGCTTGAGGACGTTGATGCGGCTGTCGCATCAAGAAGGCGCGAACCGACCGGCACGCTGAAAATCACGGCGCCTGTGGCACTTGGCCAACGACACGTTGTGCCGGTGATCAATGCTTTTCTGAGGAAATGGCCCAAAGTGCGGACCGAGCTTTCGCTCACGCCTCGATTCACTGACTTGATCGAGGAGGGGTTTGACATTGCAATTCGCATTGGCCATCCGAAAACCAACTCAGAAGTCCTGACTCGAACTGTGGGGTGGCAGCAGTACATGGTGTGCGCGGCCCCCTCGTACCTAGCGGCGCGTGGAACGCCGGCGTCCCCGAAGGAGTTGGGGGCGCACGATTCGATCTTCTTTCACAGCGCTGGCCACGCGCTCGCGTGGAAACTTCAGGATCAAGGCGAGCAGGTCGTTTACGAAGGTCCGGGACGATTTATGGCCGATAACGCTGAGGCAATACGCAACGCGGTGCTTTCGGGCGCCGGACTTGCGTACTTACCCAGCTATGTCGTTGGCGCTGATCTGATCAGCGGGCAAGTCGTAGAGGTGCTGGAGGTCTTCCGCCCCAAGCCGGAGCCCATCCGGCTTATGTATCCGAGCAAGAAATATCTCTCGCCGCGAATCAGAGCATTCATCGACATGTTTGCCGCTCACACCGGCGCCAGCGAATCGCTTCAGTAAGCCCGAGCGTCCGCACTCACCCTGCACATAAGCGGACATCAACGTTCAGAAAATATGTCCGCTCCTGGCCGAACTGCGCCGGTCAGCCTTTCCAAATCCTTCACATCTCGACTGCCATCTTGAATTGAATCTCGACATCAGATGGGAGCGCTCGCGAGGGCCCCATCGTACATCTTCTCAACACATGAACATAGCGTGTCGACAACGAGCGGCACGCCAAGCCCGAAGGTCGCCGCCACACCCCGATTCCTAAGTTGTTCGGCATGCCGCTCAGGAACGACTCCGCCCAACACGACCGGAATTGTCGACCCGCGCGCGACCAATTCGCGAAGCACGGCATCGACGAGTTCGAGGTGTGCACCCGACAAAGACGAGATGCCGACAAGGTCGACGTCGGCGGCTTCGGCCGCAGCAGCAACCGATGCAGGTTGCTGAAACAGCGGCATACGAACGACGTCGTAACCGGCGGACGCGACGACAGCCGCACCACGGTCATGTCCGTCCTGTCCGAGCTTGGCGATCAGAATTCGCGGCTTGCGTCCAATACGCTTCGACAGCAGCTCCGCTCGATTCTTGGTCGCCAGCCACAACGCGTCTTCCTGCCTCCGCTCGTCGTAGGCACTCTCTCCGGCACCCACAACCGCAACGGATGTCGATGAACATGCCGCCGGAGCCGCCTGAAATGGCCAAGCGACTGCAGGAATCGGCGGCTGCATTATTCAACGCGGCTGATCCTTATCGATTGATGCGATATCAGGATTTCGGCGGCACGCCGGCGGACCGCGCCGCCGGCAGGACCGGCTGGCGAATCGCCTTCCCGGCTGCAGCGGCGATGCCGTGCTCGTATGTCCGGGGATCCATAGCGCCCTCGTCGCGCTCATCTCCCGACCGGCGCGCCGTGGCGATTCGATCTGCCTGGACTCGCTCGCCTACCCCGGCATCAAGGCGATCGCGTCTCGATTGGGAGTGCAGTTGCAGCCGCTGCCACGCGATGACGACGGGCGCTGCCTCATGCGTTCGAATCACTCAGCAGAAGCGGACAGCCTGCCGCGCTGTATTGCAACCCCACCCTTCCGAACCCGGGCACGGTGACGATCCCGTTCAGGCGCCGCGAAGCGCTGGCCGACGTCGCGATGCGCTACAACGTACCCATCATCGAGGACGACGCCTACGCGATGCTGCCACAGAGCGCGCTGCCGCCACTGGCATTGCTGGCACCGGAGCTGACCTAGTACGTAACGGGCATGTCGAAGAACCTGGGCGCCGGATTGCGCATCGCGTACCTGCTGGCGCCGACGGCGCGCGAGGCACAACGTATCGCCGGCGCATTGCGCGCCACGACGGTGATGCCGAGTCCGTTCACAACGCTGCTGTCCACCGAATGGATCAACGACCGAACGGCGAGCGAGATGCTGGCAGCAATTCGATCGGAGGCCCATGCACGGCAGGCGATCGCCGGCCGGGTGCTCGATGCGTGGCCGTTCGATGCGCATCCTGACGGCTTCCATCTCTGGCTACCGATTCCTCGCGAGAGCCTGTGGAGTGCGTCGGATCTGGCCCAGCATTTGCGCAGCCGTAGCGTCGCCGCGGTGGCAAGCGCCGCGTTCTCGACGGACGGAAACCCACCAGCGGCGATCCGCATCTGCCTTGGCGGGCCGCAGGACCGGGAGCAGTGCCGGGGCGGCTTGCAGCTCGTAGCCGATGCGCTGACCGACGCCCACCATCTATACGGGGCGACGCTGTAGTCCGCAGTTCGCACCTGCCGGCAATCCCGGCCGGACCTTGCTTACTTCGTGGGCGCAGTTCCGTCGAGATGCGTGTAGTGAATATCGAACGGTTTGTTCGTGATGAACAGGAATGTGACATCGTTGTCGGCCTGCGCGCCATGCGACATCGTTGTGCCTTCCGGGAACCACACGAAACTGCCCGGACCGAACGAGCCAGCGCTCGTGACCAGAATGCCGTCAAGCACGTACATCCCGTGCGCACAGTTGTGCCAGTGGGAAACGTTCGTGAAGCCGGCCTTGTAGCAAATTTTCGCAACGGACATTCCCGTGTCCTCGTCGACGACACACAGCTTCTGCGGAATCGTGGCCTTCAGTTCGGGAACATCAAGCAGTTCCCACGGAATCATGTTCGTGTCGACGACTTTCACTTCTTGATTGCTCACTTCACCTCTCCTTGCGTGACAATGCAATTCGAAAACCGCCTACCTGTACGCTGAAACAACACTTCAGTTACGGACAAGGACGTCCAATCCGGCGATGTTGCGACCCCTATCGGCTGCAGCCACGCGCTATCAACAAGTTCCCGACGTACACCAGTCTCCCTGACGAGGCAGCCGCGGCTCGGTGCAGGCCGACTGCCGCTACAACCGAGCTCGTTCTCTCTCTACTGCCCTGCCATATCGGCCCCCGACGACACACGATTTCCGCTGACGTCCGCGCATGCTCGTCGGGTCGAAATCGGTGGCGTCGAGGAGACGTCTCAGGCATCGGGCCCGCAGACGTCTCGCGGCCCGATCAGCTTCGGTCGCTTACTGCGCCGTGCTTGCGGCCTGTGCGTACGTCGGGTAGTCGGTGTACCCCTTCTCGGAACCACCGTACCAGTCCATCGGCGACGGCATCGAGATCGGCGCACCAACCTTGAGGCGATCGACCAGATCAGGGTTGGCGATAAACGCTCGTCCGAACGCGACGAGATCGGCGTCCCCGCTGCTGACCAGTGCCTGGGCCTTGTCGCCGCTGATCCCGCCGTTCACGATGATCGGTCCGGAGAAGCCGGGACGCACGATCTCGAGAATCTTGGGCAGGTCCGGACGGTCGAACCAGCCGTTGGTATCGCCGATATGCAGATACGCGACGCCGAACGATTCCAGCATCTCGGCAACGTACTTGTACGTCTCGACCGGATTCGGGTCCCGCACGTTGTTGTACGCGGCAAACGGCGAAATCCGAACGCCGATGCGATTCAGCGGAATGACCTCCGCCACCTGCTCGATGATCTCGCGGAGGAAACGGGCGCGATTTTCGACCGAGCCACCGTATACGTCGTCGCGCTCGTTGGTCGTCGGGGACAGGAATTGATGCGGCAGGTAGCCGTTCGCAGCGTGGATCTCGACACCGTCGAATCCGGCCTTGACCGCATTTTCGGCACCGCGCCGATATTCCTGCACGGCCTCCTTGACTTCGTCGAGCGTCATGGCGCGCGACGGGGTCGCGTGGATCTTCGTGTATACGCCGTTTTCCAGCTGCCCCCAGACATGGAGTTCATGCAGATCGTCGTTCAGGCCGGAAGGCGACACGGGCGCCTGACCATCCAGCAGCGCGAACGAGCTGGCGCGGCCGGTGTGCCACAGTTGAGCGACGATGCGTCCGCCCGCTTCGTGCATCGCATTGACGACGCGGCGCCACCCTTCCGTCTGATCGGGCGTGTAGAGGCCCGGCGAGCGCTCAAACGACTGCGAGTTCGGCGTGATGTTGATTGCCTCGGAAATCACAAGACCCGCACTCGCGCGCTGGGCGTAGTACTGCGCCATCATCTCGGTCGGAACATCGTTCTCGTCTGCGCGAGCACGCGTCAGCGGAGCCATGACGACCCGGTTCGGGAGCCGGATTGCGCCAAGGTCAAAAGAATCAAAAAGCGAAGCCATTCAGTTTTCTCCTTGATGAGTCAGGCGAGTCGCAGGCGCACGAAATCGGCATCCTGTATCGACTCGCCATTCAATTAATCAGACGATAAATAAAGGGGTGTGGCGCCAGCGCCGGAAAGTGCCCTTCTCCACCATCAGACTGAAACTATATGTATTGCCCGACCGGCGTTAAAGCCGTGACAGACCAACTGATCATTAGCAAAATTGCTAACAAAATCGAGGCGGTCTCGTCGGAGCGCTTGCCGGAAGCGCGGTTCACGCCTGAAGCCCGGGAGCGACTACCGCGACGAGCATATGCGCCGATGCCTGCTCGGGGAATGCACCCGATACGCAACGCTACATTGCGTGCAAGGCAACGGGGCGGCGGCCACCTCGCTCGCGATATGCGCATTCATGCAATGACGCCCGGTCGAGACACGCATCGGACCGACATGCACGGTGCGGCTATTCGACGCCTTCCTGCACCTCGACCGCCTCCGCATCTTGACCTGTATCCGGACAATAGGCTGGATAATCGATGTAGCCACGCGTCCCCGCGCCGTAAAACGCGTCCTTCCCGGCTTCCGCCAACGGCCATCCATGACGGAATCGCTCGACCAGGTCCGGGTTGGCGATGAACGGACGCCCGAACACTGCAAGGTCGGCCTGCCCGGATTCGATCGCCTGCCGGGCCGTTTCCGCCGTAAAGCCACCCGCCAGCATCAAAGTACCGCGATACGCATGTCGAAACACCTGCTGGAATGCCGCCGTACCGAGATGACTGGCATGTACGTAAGCCAGGTTGCGCTGCGAAAGTGCATCCGCGAGTGCGAGCCACGTTGCGTCTTCCCCGTCGAATGCGTGCAGATCTGCAAGGCGTGCGTAGGGCGACACGCGCACGCCGACGAGGGTGCTGCCGATTTCTTCGCTGACGGCATCCACGGTCTCGAGCAGCAGGCGCAGCCGGTTGTCGATCGATGGGCCGCCGTACAGGTCGGCGCGCGTGTTCAGGCCGGCGTTGATGAATTGCTCGAACAGATAACCGTTTCCGGCATGTATCTCGACGCCGTCGAATCCCGCGGCCATCGCGTTACGGGCCGCCACGCGAAAATCATCGATCACTTGCCGAATGCCGGCGACGTCCAGTACAACCGGTACGCTCGTCGGCACCTGTGCCGGCAAGCCATCGTTGCCGTAAGCCTGGACGAACGTATTAGCGGCGCGCACGGCGACCGACGAAACCGGGCGCTGCCCATCGTCGTGCAGTGACGCGTGAGAAACTCGGCCGACGTGCCAGAGCTGGATAAAAATGCGTCCACCCGCGCGATGCACCGCATCGGTCGTCCGCTTCCAGCCGGCAATGTGCGCCGACGTGTGGATCCCCGGCGTGCACAAGTAGCCGCGCCCCTGCACTGACACTTGAGCGCTTTCAGTGATGATCAGTCCGGCCCCGGCGCGCTGCGCATAGTACGTTGCCATGTGCGCCGGCGGAACGGTATCAACTGCACGTGCGCGCGTCATCGGCGCCATGACGACACGGTTGGACAGCCGCAGGCCAGAGAGATCGTAAGCATCGAACAACGACGGCATGATGAATACTCCACGAATGGACGCAGGGATTCCTGCGCCCTATTTTGATCAGATATGCGAAGGAAAATCCGGAAGAACATATGCGGCCAGTTCGTCGAGGATCTCGTCATAAGGCTGGCGGCTGACCTTCGGATTGAGCGCAACGTGCGAGACGCCGGCCTCTCGGGCTGCCGCCAGATACGCCCGCAACCCGTTGCGCCCCGCACGAAATCCGCCGGAGATCCGCTGGAACGGCACGTCCGGGTCGTTGCTCAAATCAAGATAGCCCCCGAGCCCCCAGGGCTTGAACGCGTCGTCACCGGCAGCGAGGCGGACTTGGGTGCGCCAGTCGACACCGAACTGCGCGAGCCGGTCCACATTGGGCGCGGCGCCCAGGAAGCCGTCGAGATGATGCGCAAGCCACTGGATGCTTTGCTGCGCCTGCCCCACGGCGATCGCGGGAACCCGTCCGAACGGTGCCTTGGGCACCAGATCCAGTTCGCCGTTCGAGCCGCCGAACCGGGCCGATTCAAAATGCGGAAAGCGCTCCTCGGATACGCTTCGATACACGGCATACGCGTCGCGATAACGATCGCCACGGCTCTCGTAGTCGATACCGAACATGGGATAGTCGCTGTAGCGGTCGCCGGACGACAGGCCCAGCACCAGACGACCGCCGCTCAGTTGGTCCAGTGAAGTCGCCTGCTTCGCGAGATTCAGCGGTTCGCGGGTCGGCAGCACGATTCCAGTGGTGCCGAGCGCAATGGTCTGCGTGGCCGCGGCCAGATACGAGATGTAGACGAGCGGCTCGAAGATCTGCGCGACATCCCCGTAATGGGGATCGTAGAACGGCACGTCGCGCATCCACAGCGCACCGAATCCCAGCGCCTCCGCGCGTTGTGCCATCTGCACGTGGCCTCGCATCGTGGGCGCGGGTCGTCCCGGATGGGTTTCGAGCGGCAGAATCAGGCCAAGGGTCAGCGCGCTCGGTCGGAACAGACGCTGGAAGCCCGGATGCTGCTGGAGCGCAGGATGGGGAGTAGAGGTATCGGTGTCCGTAACCGATGGGACCGCGGCAAGGGAGTCAGTCATGGCTATGACCTCGTGGTTTCGCATGACCCACAGTGTCATTGATTCCGCGAGCGGGATAAATTGGCCAATGTGACCCGAACCCGGTCCCTCAAGGACCCAATCGTCGATGTGCCCCTCCTTGCGCCGGTGCTAGTTGGCGGCAGGCGTTACCCGCTCCCAAGGGACACCGGCGGACCATGACTCCACGAGCAGGTCGATGAATGCGCGAATGCGCGGCGACAAATGGCGTTTGCTCGGATAGATCAGGCGAATGGGATCCGGCGCGGTGCGATAGGCGCTCAGCACCTCCACGAGCGTACCGGCGCGCAGGTCGTTTCCCGTGATGTAGGTCGGCAAATAAACGAGACCGAAGCCGGCCAGCGCAGCCTCGCGCATCGCCTCGGAACTATCGATATTCAAGCGCCCGGGCTTGTCGAATACATAGGGCCCGTCGGACATATCGAATCGCCACGCTCGAGGATGTTCCGCGCTGATCAGAACGATCGTATCGTGCCCTTCCAGATCCTGCGGAATGCGAGGTGTCCCGCGCCGGGCAAGATAGTCCGGCGACGCACAGACGACGAACTGCTGGGAGCCCACGGTCCGGGTCAGGATTTGCGAATCGTCTTTCGGCGTACCGATCCGGACCGCGATATCGAACCCCTCGTCGACCAGATCGACGAACCGATCGGTAAACCAGATGTCGGCCCGCAAATCGGGCCACTGCTTCAGAAACACATCCAGGACCGGCAGCACGTGACGCTGGCCGAACGACAGCGGTGCCGTCAGCTTGAGTGTGCCGGTCGGTTTGCCCCGGCGCTGAGCCATCAGCGCGTCGACCTCATCGAGGTCCTGCAGGATCTGATGACAACGCTCGTACATAACCCGCCCTTCGTCGGTCAGGCTCAACGTCCGCGTGGTGCGATTGAGCAGGCGTACACCCATTCGCGTTTCAAGACGCAGGATCGATTTGCCGACGGCCGAGCGAGTCACGCCCAGCGACGACGCAGCCGCAGTGAAACTGCCGGCCTTCACCGCCGCCACGAATGCGGAGATATCACCGAATCGGTTGGGTTCCAAGGTAGCCAATGCCTCGCGATGTAAATGGAAAGCGGCGTTCCCTGACATGGGAATCCATGTCCCCAATCATCGCCGTATCCTTCAAACCTGTCCAGAAACGAATCATATCGAGGCAGGACTTCGACATGAGCAGTGCGAGCATCAACACGCCCGCATGACTGTCGAGGATCCATGCCTCTTCCTCGACCGGAGTCAGATCGTGAATCAGCCCCCTATCGGGCCCTTGCCTGCAGAACTGCAGGCACATCCGGGATACCGTCGGGTATTTCAACCCCGGCGGTTGACCTTCGGTTTCATCATGCCGCTGGAGGGTTATCCGCAGTCGCCGTTCCCGACGCTCGACAACCACCAGCGGCTGGCGACCATCGCGGACGAGGCGAGATTCTCCGCTCTCTGGATGCGCGACGTGCCGTTCTACGATCCGCAATTCGGCGACACCGGGCAGATGCTGGATCCGATGGTCTACCCGGGTTTCCTTGCGGCGCACACCCGCAAAATCGCGCTCGGTACCGCCGGCATCGTCCTGCCGCTTCGGGATCCGCTCAGCGTCGCCAAACAAGCAGTGTCCGTCGACCAGCTGGTGGACGGGCGATTGCTGCTCGGCCTGTCGAGCGGAGATCGCGCGATCGAATACCCGGCGTTCAACGTCGCGTACGAAAACCGCGGGGAACGCTATCGCGACGCATTCGACCTGATAAAGACCGTCACGAAACAATCGTTCCCTCGCGCCACGACCCGGCATTACGGCACCTTGCGAGGCGACATAGACATGGTGCCGAAACCCGCTCGCGAACGCATGCCCATGCTCGTCATCGACCGCGCACGCCAGGACTTGCGGTGGATCGCGTCGCACAGCGACGGCTGGATCTGGCACCTGAGCGATTTCAACCGCATCCCGGACCTGCTGCAGATGTGGCGTGCGAGTCACGAAGGCAGTTGGATGCGGCGCTACGGCTATGCGGCGTTCTTCGACCTCTCGGACAACCCGAACGAGCCGATGCAATACGTTGCCAACGGTATCCGGATCGGCCGCAACGCACTTATCGCGTTGTGGAAAAGGCAGCAGGCCCAGGGGGGCAGCCACGTCACGCTCAATCTCAAGCCTCTGCGCCGGCCGGCGGAAGAAGCATTGGCAGAACTCGCGGAATTCGTCCTGCCGCACTTTCCGGCCGAGTAAAGGAGAAATTCAATGTCGTCAGCCACTTCACGCAGTCAATTGCTCGACACGCTGGATGCATTCGTCGATGCATGGGCTGATCCTCACGTTGCGTCGGTCGGCAGCTTGCTCGACGAAAACGTCGCACTGTTCAGCAGCCACCGCGGACATGTTCATGGAAAGGACAAAGTCATCGCGCTGCTGCGCAACGAGTTTTCAGGCTCCAGTTCCGCCCGCATCGCGGCAACCAATCGCGTCGCGCGTGCCGATCGTGACAGCGCCGTCGTCAGTGCCTACGTTCACGGTGAAGTTCGCCCGGCCACCGCGCCTCGCGACTCAGCGGTCACGGAATTCGGCGGCGTCGTCGTCCTGACTGTCGAAACACGCCACGGTGAACCGCTGATTCGCGAAATCAGGATCCAGTTGAACTGGGTCCAGGGCGACGCCGCTTCGTTGCCCGGATGGAAGCTGCCACCGTCGGATCGCGCCCGGAAACCCGGAGACGCGCCGGCAGTCATCGTCAGCGAACTGGATGCCCCGTGGCATCGCGTTCCCGAGTCGTCGCTCCCGGACAGCGACGAACAAGCGATTGCCGACGCATGGTTTCGTTACGCATGGGCACTGGATCAAGCCGACTTCGTGCTTTTCGCCGCGGCCTTCAGTGAGCAAGCAGAGGCCGAGCTGACACCCATGGGGCACTTGAAGGGACGTCGCGAGCTAATGACGACGTTAAAGGCGTTCCGCATGCCTTGGACGTGGATGCAGCACAACGGTGAACCGCTCAGCATCGAGATCGGACCGGACGGAGATCACGCGACAATGGTGCTCGGCAGAATCATGCCGGGCCGCACCGGCGACGATACCGGCAAACGGTGGTACGGCGCGCATTATCGTATCCGCCTCGTGAAAGAACATGACGACACATGGAAAATCGAGCGCATGGCGTATTTTCCCGGCTGGTTCAGCGCGTGACGAAGGAACCAGCGGGCGGCACCGTAAAGGCTCGTACGCTGGCCGAAGACAGCGTGCCCGTCATTGACTGGCGTAGTGTGCGCGTTGGCAACGCCGGACGAATGCGCGTCCGGCTGACGCGGCCGCGCATGCCGTCCCGCACTCATGCATTCAATGTTTCCTGACAGGACTCGAATACACCGGACACCCACGAAAGGAACGCGCACAGCTTGGGTGCAAGGTTGCTGCGCTGCGAGTACACCACGGAGATCGGCTTCTGCGGCACCGGATACTTCTGCAGCACTTCCACGAGTTCGCCGCGCCGCAGTTCCTCGCTGACTGAGAACCGCGCCGGCTGAATCAGGCCGAAACCCGCTTTCGACAGCGCGATATAGGTATCCGAGTTGTTCACTTGGACGCTGCTGGTCATTCGAATCGTGGTCGGTCCGGCGTCGGTCTGGAAATCGAACGTCGGCGGCCGAACGCCTTTGCCCGACGTGTAATAGACGACTCGGTGATCGGTCAGGTCGTCCAGCGTTTCCGGTATCCCTGCTCGCTTCAGATAGTCCGGAGACGCAACCGTCACGCGCTTGAATACGCCGATCTGACGCGCGATCATCGTCGAATCGCCCAACACGCCGACGCGAATCGCGCAATCGACGCCATCTTCGATCAGGTCCACGATTCTGTCCGTTGCGCCAATGATCAAGTCGATGCCCGGATACTGCTCCCGGAACGCCGCGAGCTTGGGAACGATCACGCATTTCGCGATCGACGTCTGCATGTCGATCCTCAGCGTACCGGTCGGTTTCGCGACGCCCAGCCTGTAGACGGATTCGCTTTCGTCGACGGCACTCAGGATCTTGACCGCGGACTCGTAATAGAGCCGACCTTCCTCGGTCAGGTGCAGCTTTCTTGTCGTGCGATTGATCAACCGCACACCCAGGCGCGTTTCCAGGTCCTTGATCGCGCGTGTCACGACCGGCGTCGCAAGCTGCAACGTATCGGCCGCTTTCGAAAAACCGTTCACGTCGACGACGCGAACGAAAATCTGCATGGCTTGAAATTTATCCATTGACTACTCCCACTGGCACCTTGCGCAGCCTCGTCTCGAGACGCAACTGCCACGCTGATCCGTACGACTGCCTGATCGGGCACAACGTGCGCGTCGCCTGGACCAGGCGGCAGCACGCCCCGGGCTCATGGTGTGCGTCGTTAAATAATCGTTAGCAATACTGCTAACAATCGACGCACGAACACGCAAGCCCATGCGTCGATCCGCGCTCGAAGGGGTAAACACCTACCGTCGACACGTGCCTCTATTGTCGGCTCATCACTATAATTTATCAACCGATCACTTAAGTGTCGGCAAGAAGGAGAGACCGATACCGAGGCGAGCGAAGTCCTCAATCGCCTTCGTGCATTCCCGTGCCCGATCACCCCATTTGCAATGTCACGTCGGCGACGACCGACCATCAGTGGAGAGATGGCGGGCGCTGCGATTTTTCTGATCGGTATCGCAAGAAAGTTCATGCATCTCGTGCGGATACTTCCCGGTCCCGCATTGCATGGAGATGCGCGCTGTTCACAGGAGAGCTAGATGGCAACCATGAAAGCAACCGTATTCATCGAGCCCGGCCGTATTGCGCTCGAGGACAAGCCGATTCCGGACATCGGGCCGACTGATGCACTCATTCGCATCACGACCACGACGATATGCGGCACCGACATTCACATCCTCAAGGGCGAATATCCGGTCGAGAAAGGGCTGACGCTCGGCCACGAGCCGATCGGCATCATTGAAAAGCTCGGCTCCCAGGTAAAGGGTTACCAGGAAGGCCAGCGCGTGCTGTGCGCGGCCGTCACGCCGTGCGGGCAGTGTTCGTCGTGCCTGATGGGCTTCCACTCCCAATGCGGCAGCCGATCGCCAAGTGGCTGGAAGGTCGCCGGCGGATGGAAGATCGGCAACTATCTCGATGGCTGCCAGGCCGAGTATTTTGTCGTGCCCGACGCGCAGGCAAACCTCGCGCTGATCCCGGAAAACCTGACGGACGAGGACGTTCTGCTCATTCCCGATATCGTCAGCACGGGCTTCTCCGCGGCCGAATCCGCCGGCATCAAGATTGGCGACGTCGTCGTCGTCATCGCCCAGGGCCCGATCGGCCTCTGTGCGACGAGTGGCGCACGGCTCATGGGGGCAGCTCTCGTCATCGCGGTCGATCCGGTCGAAGAGCGGCTGCAGAAGGCGAAGACGATGGGCGCGGACGTTCTGCTCAATCCGACGAAGTGTGACGTGGTCGAGGAAGTGATGAAACTCACGCAGGGAGTGGGTGCGGACGTCGCCCTCGAATGTCTCGGCCGAGACGAGACGATCGGAACGTGCGTCAACGTCACGCGGCCGGGCGGCACGATCTCGAGCGTCGGCATCTATTCGAAGAGCATCCCGATCCCGCTGGACGGCTTTGGCGCCGGCCTCGCCAACAAGCGCATCGTGACGTCGACCTGCCCGGGCGGCAAGGAGCGCATGCGCCGACTGCTTAACGTGGTGTCGAGCCAGCGTATCAAGCTCGATCACCTCGTGACACACCACTACTCGCTCGACGATGTTGTCGAGGCTTATGAGTTGTTCGGCCATCAACGAGATGGTGTCGTGAAACTCGCGCTGAAACCATAATCGGCTTCGACGTCTCGTGAATGACCGAACCGCCCCGCGCTCGACCGCTTGATCGTTCAAGCGGCTCTGCCGCCTGCACGCTGGAACGCGGCGCCTGCGGCTGGTCAGGTCATTCCGGTCCCGACTGCCGGCCCCGCGAGGTCCATGGTTCGGCTCGGGGATTCAACGGCCTTCGACCCGCGGCTTGCGCTTCTCGACGAGGGCCTGCACGCCGTTCGCGAAATCGGTTTCCACGGCGCACGCTGCAAAGCTCTCCTGTTCCGCGAGCAACTGCTCAAATAGCGTGCGGTTCAACGAGTCGTTGAGCAATCTCTTCGTCCGGCCGAGCGCGCGTGTCGGACCTGCGGCAAGGCATGCCGCGAGGGCGCGCGTGGTATCGACCAGCCCCCCCGCGGGCACGACACGGTTGACCAGCCCCAATTCCAGCGCCCGTTGCGCGTCGAAACGATCGCCCAACAGCGCAATCTCCATCGCCTGCTTGAGTCCGACGATGTGCGGCAAGCGGTATGTGCCGCTCCCGTTGTAGGTTCGCAAAATACATGGCCTCGCACGCCCATGCGAATCAACGGTTTAGCCACCTTTTCTGCGAACTTCTCTGAGCATTAGTTGCAGAAAAGGTGGCCTTTCGCTACGAGATTTGCATTGAAATTGGCCTCTCTAGAAAGAGCGATAGATAACCACCGTAAAATCAATGACTTGCAATTAGATCGCTGACCCATGTGAGTGATACCCGGGTTGCGCCAAATCACCTCAGGTGAACCGAAGTCACGGGTTGTCAGCGCAACTGCACGAGGCCCGCGCGCGTGCCGAAGCGGTTCTGTCTAGACCAAGCACGAGTCTTGAGGTGCCGCGCGCCCGGCCAGCGCGCGCAGAGCAGTGGGAAAGGGATCACGGCACGGTGTCGGCGATTGCCAGCGTCCGACGACGAGTTTTTCTTCGCGACATAGCGTCACTCGAGCCTGACGCAGTCGGATACGACGGAGTACGACTACCTGGATTACACAATTGGGGTGCACCATTTCGCCACGTTGAGCCACGGCGCGTTGCAGCGCCCACGAAATTACAGCTACTTTGGTGTTCCAGCCGGTTCATATCCGGCGACAGAAAACAGGGGACGGGACTTACCGGTCTGGACGTTGTTCCGCAGTATGCTCTCCGCCTCACCTCTTCAAAGGCCCGCTCCTTGAGCGAGCCTTTTTCGTTTTCCGGCAATATCTTCCGATAACGTTTGTGATGAGGTAACTGTCTTCAATCCATCCGAATATTGACGCGGTGCACCGTACATTCCGGGTACTCGTTGAAGTATTGGCTGCATGCTCGACCACGCATGCAGCTTTTTTCATCGTGCGTGGTGCTCACTCCCCGAGATACGCGGCCCGTACCTTCGGATCGTCGAGCATCTGCTTCGCGTCGCCTTCCATCGTGACCGTGCCCGAGTCCATCACGTAGCCGCGGTCGGCTGCCTGCAGCGCGAGGCGCGCATTTTGCTCGACCAGCAGCACCGTGATGCCCTCCTTCGAGATCGTGCGCACCACTTCGAAGATCTTCTCGACCATGATCGGCGACAGGCCCATCGACGGCTCGTCGAGCAGCAGCAGCTTCGGCTTCGACAGAATCGCGCGCGACATCGCCAGCATCTGCTGCTCGCCGCCCGACAGCGTGCCCGCGAGCTGCGTCGCGCGCTCCTTCAGCCGCGGGAAAAAGCCGAACATCCGGTCGACGTCCTTCTTGATCCCGTCCGCGTCGTTGCGCAGGTACGCGCCCATCTGCATGTTCTCGAGGATCGACATCCGCGCGAAGATCCCGCGGCCTTCCGGCACCATCGCGAGGCCATGCTTGAGCAGCTCGTGCGTCGGCACGCCCTTGATCGACTTGCCGTCGTACTCGATGTCGCCCGCCGAATACGCCTTCAGACCCGTGATCGCCTTCATCGTCGTGGTCTTGCCGGCGCCGTTCGCGCCGATCAGCGTCACGAGTTCGCCCTGGCGGACTTCCATGTCAACGCCCTTCACGGCCTGGATGCCGCCGTAGTTGACCTGCAAGCCCTTGATTTTCAACATTGCCGCTGCCATCAGTGCACCCCTGCGCCGAGATATGCCTCAATCACCTTCGGATTCTTCTGCACGTCCTGCGGCAGACCCTCGGCGATCACCTTGCCGTAATCGAGCACCGTCATCCGGTTGCACAAGTGCATCACGAGCTTCACGTCGTGCTCGATCAGCAGAATCGTGCGGCCGTCCGAACGGATCTTGTCGAGCAGGCGCGTCAGTTCCACCTTCTCCGTCGCGTTCATCCCGGCCGCCGGCTCGTCGAGCGCGAGCAGCTTCGGGTCGGTCGCCAGCGCACGTGCGATCTCCAGCCGGCGCTGGTGGCCGTACGACAGGTTGCGCGACGTGTAGTCCGCGTACCGCAGCACGCCGACGTAGTCGAGCAGCTCGATCGCACGCTCCTTGATCTCGCGCTCTTCCTGGCGTTCCGCCGGCGTCTGGAACACCGCACCGAGCAGCCCGTGCTTGGTGCGCACATGGCGGCCCACCATCACGTTCTCGAGCGCGGTCATCCCGCCGAACAGGCGGATGTTCTGGAACGTGCGCGCGATGCCCGTCTTCGCGACCTGGTGCACCGCGGTCGGCTTGTACTCCGCGCCGTCGAGCTTGAATTCGCCCGAATCGGGCGTGTAGAGGCCCGTGATCACATTGAAGAACGTCGTCTTGCCGGCGCCGTTCGGGCCGATCAGCCCGTAGATCTCGCCTTCCTTGATCTCGAGGCCGACGTCGGACAGCGCCTGCAGGCCGCCGAAACGTTTGTTGACGCCCTTCACGGACAGTCGGATTGGATTGCTCATGTGTGTATTCTCCCCCGTCCTTATGCGCGCACCGGCTTCCTGACGTCGCGCTTCGCCAGTTTCGCGATCTTGTCCTCATGCTTCGGCGCCGGCCACAGGCCTTCCGAGCGGTACAGCATGATGATCACCATCGCGAGGCCATACAGCGCCTGGCGGATCACTTCGGTATCGACGATGTCATGACCGAACAGTGCGTGCTGCAGTGGGCTCATCGTCGAGCGCAGGAATTCCGGGAAGATTGCGAGCAGCACCGCACCCAGGATCACGCCCGGGATATGGCCCATGCCGCCCAGCACCACGCAGGCGAGCACCACGATCGATTCCCAGAACGTGAACGATTCCGGCGACACGAAGCCCTGGAACGAGCCGAACATCGCGCCCGACAGGCCGCCGAACGACGCGCCCATTGCGAACGCAAGTAGCTTCACGTTGCGGGTGTTGATGCCCATCGCCTTCGCCGCGATCTCGTCCTCGCGGATCGCCGCCCATGCGCGGCCGATGCGCGAGTGCTGCAGGCGCGTACAGGTCCAGATCACCAGCAGTGCGCACAGCACGAACAGGTAGTAGTACATGTAGACCGACGGCAGCTGGATGCCGAACAGCGAGTGCGTCTGCGCGAGGCTGAAGTCGCCGACGTGCACCGGATCGATCCCCGTGATCCCCTTCGGGCCGTTCGTGATGTTCACCGGACGGTCGAGGTTGTTCATGAAGATCCGCACGATCTCACCGAAGCCGAGCGTGACGATCGCGAGGTAGTCGCCGCGCAGCCGCAGCGTCGGCGCGCCGAGCAGGATCCCGAAGATCGCGGCGATCGCCATCGCGATCGGCACGATGATCAGGAACGGCACATGCAACCCGCCGGGCGCGAGGTTCGCGATCCACTCGAACTGCGTGGTCAGGTGCGGCGAGCTCAACAACGCTGCCGTGTATGCGCCCACCGCGTAGAACGCAATGTAGCCGAGGTCGAGCAGGCCGGCGAAGCCGACCACCACATTCAGGCCCAGCGCGAGCATCACGTACAGCATCGCGAAGTCGAGCACGCGGACCCAGTAGTTGCCGCCTGCTGCGCCGATGATGATCGGCGCGGCAATCACGAACGCCGCGGTCAGGATGCCGATGGTGACGGTCTTCGCGGTGTTGCGTTCTTCGACGAGCGTCGTCGAGGTTTCGATCGGTTGAATGGATGTCATGTTCTTGCTCCCCTTCCGTTACGCGCGATCCGCGACACGTTCGCCCAGCAGGCCCGACGGACGGAACACCAGCACGATGATCAGCACGATAAAGGCGAACACGTCCTGGTAGTTACTGCCAAATACGCCGCCCGTGAGATTGCCGATGTAGCCGGCACCGAGCTGCTCGATCAGGCCGAGGATCATTCCGCCAACCATTGCGCCGCCTAGGTTGCCGATACCGCCCAGCACCGCGGCCGTGAATGCCTTCAACCCGGGAATGAAGCCCATGTAGAAGTGCACGTTGCCGTATTCGGACGCGATCATCACACCGGCCAGCGCGGCGAGCGCCGAGCCGATCATGAACGTCGCCGAGATCACGAAGTTCGGGTTCACGCCCATCAGGCTCGCATTGTTCGGGTTCTCCGCGATCGCACGCATTGCGCGTCCCAGTTTGGTCTTGTGCACGAGCAACAGCAGGCCGCCCATCACGATGAACGCCACCGCGATGATCACGATTTCGGTCGCCGAGATCACGGCGCCCGACGTCGTGTCGGTCGCCTTGATCACGTTGATCGGGTCGGTCGGCAGCAATTGCGGAAACGGCAGTGGGTTGCGCGACCAGATGATCATCGCAGCCGTCTGCAGCAAGATAGATACACCGAGTGCGGTGATCAGAGGCGCGAGACGCGGCGCGCGGCGCAGCGGCCGATATGCGACCCGCTCGATCGTGAAGCCGACAAACGCACAGACGACCGCGGCGATGCCCAAACCGATCGTCAGCGTCGCAACGTTGCCCAGTTCAGGAAAATGATTTTGCAGCACGGTGATGGCCGACAGCGCGACCATCGCGCCGATCATCATCACGTCGGCATGCGCAAAGTTGACGATGCCTAGAATGCCGTAAACCATCGTGTAGCCCAATGCGATGATGGCGTACACACTGCCCAGCACCAGGCCATTTAGCAATTGCTGAATGAGAATGTCCATAGCTCAATCCGAGAAGTCTCTCTACCTCGTCACGAATCCAGGCGGAGCACGACAACTTATTCATGCCCAATCGCCTTTCTTGAAAATAAGCAGCAGCAAGCCGTGCGTTCAACGCGGTCGAGTAGCACTGATACATTACTGAAGCGAAAATTGATACGCGAACTACATCCCGATATCGACAATTCACCGCTGATATGTTCGAATTCCAATCACCACCGACGCACGACAAGAGCGAGCATGCGACCGGTGCGCTCGCATCACCCGCACGCACACCGGTCCGGCTCTGTGACGCGACAGTGTCAATACTTCACGGTGTCGAGCAACATCTGCTTCCCGTCGACATATTTGTAGAGCGAAATGACGCCCTGACGCAGATCGCCCCTCGAATCGAAACGAATGTCACCCAGCACGCCCTGGTAGTTGGTGGATGGCATCGCGGCAAGAATCTTGTCAGGTGCAGTCGACTGTGCTCGCTTCATCGCATCCGCGATCACATACACAGCATCGTAGGTGAACGGCGCAGCGAGGACCGGTGCGTTGCCAAAACGCGCCTTGTAGCTCTGCGCAAACGACGGACCCTTCGGCATCTTTTCCAGCGGCGCACCCGCGATCGAGCAAATCACATTACTGGCGGCGTCGCCAGCAAGCTTGGCCAGATCAGAAATACATACGCCATCGCCCGCGAGAATCTTCATCGGCATGCCGAGCTGCCTCGCTTGTTTGGCGAACGGTCCACCGGCCGCGTCGAGGCCGCCGAACATAATGGCATCCGGCCGCTCGCCCTTGATCTTCGTGAGGATCGCGCGGAAGTCCGTCGCCTTGTCGTTGGTCGCGTCGTGAGACACGACCTTTATGCCGTTGGCCTTTGCCCCCTTCTCGAACTCGACTGCGAGGCCTTGTCCGTATGCTGTCGCGTCGTCTACGATCGCAACCGTTTTTATCTTGAGAACCTTGCTAGCGTAATCCGCCAATGACGGGCCCTGCCGGGCGTCAGTCGCAACCAGGCGATACGTAGTCTTGAAGCCCTGCTGAGTATATGCAGGGTTAGTGGCGGTCGGCGCGATCTGAACAATCCCGGCGTCACTGTAGATCTTCGATGCAGGAATCGTGGTACCAGAATTCAAGTGGCCAATCACGGCAACGATCTTCGCGTCGGTAAGCTTTTGCGCAACCTGAGTCGCCTGACGCGGGTCTCCAGCATCGTCCTCCGCGTCCAGTACAAGCTTGACCTTCTGACCTCGAATCAACAGGCCTGCTGCGTTGATTTGGTCAACGGCCAGTTGGGCACCGTTCTGCAAATCCTTGCCCTGATAGGCAGCCTGCCCTGTCAAAGGAGCCGCCACGCCAATCTTGACAGTATCGTCGGCATGCGCAATTCCAGCGCACACCGTGACCATTGCCCCAACAAATCCTACAGTCGCCAAGCTGCGACCAAGCTTCTCGCTCTTGCCCATTTTCACCACCTCACGAAATGTTGCGGTTTGACCAACAAGCAGTTACGCACTTCAATCGTCGATCCATGTATCGCATCCATCGGTTGCCGCAACGTTCTCACGTGCTTCCTCGACAATCCGGAGCGCCGCCTATTGAAATAACCGTGATCTACATACGACCCGCATCGTTCTGACGCGCGATCGAGTCTCCTCCTCTGGCCATCATTGAGATGCTTCCGGTTCGTCATCTCATATGCAAATCCTCCTTAAGGACAAACATCGAAGCGAAGCTCATTTGAATCTGACATCAGATAATTTTTCAGTACTACTTATTTGACCTTCCACACCAATCTCATCTCGACCAGCCTATAACTGTTCTCATTCTCTACAAGATCCAGATCACGCACGGCG
Source organism: Burkholderia sp. Ac-20353 (assembly GCF_017104785.1). Classification (NCBI taxonomy): domain Bacteria; kingdom Pseudomonadati; phylum Pseudomonadota; class Betaproteobacteria; order Burkholderiales; family Burkholderiaceae; genus Burkholderia; species Burkholderia sp. Ac-20353. The sequence continues at coordinate 40,592 of NZ_JAAGPL010000012.1, forward strand.
CCAAACGGATATACATATGTACGCCATTTTCCTATCCCCCGATAGAACCTGGGTCATCCGAAGCGCAGACACGAGTCCGCTGGAATTGAGGCTCCGCAGTCTGCATTCGGTTGAGCGCCGCACCTTTCTCAGGACGTACAACCAACCGAATTATTGAGGGCGGGGGGCGCCTTGCTGTTCATCGCCCCTCCGGCCCGGGTGTTGTGGAATGCTTCGCCCACTGTCATCCGAGCGATGGTTTTCCCGCATCAGGTAGAAGCGCATTTCAAATGCGAAAGGAGACAATCGATGTCCTCGCTCGTGGTCGCGAATGACGTCACGAACCGGACCACATTCGGCCCCCATCGATCATGAATGAACTCGACCCCTTCCCGCAGTAGCGACTCGATGACCGAGGCTGGCAAACGGCAGAAGACAATGTTTGCACCACTGCCGCCCAAAATCTCGACGTCCATTTCTCTTAGACCGAGGCCCAGACGATGCGCCATGTCATTCGCGTTTCGAGCGTTACGCAGCCAGAGATCGTCCGCCAGGTAGGCATCCATCTGAGCCGACAGAAAGCGCATCTTCGAGAAGAGATGACCGCCTCTCTTGCGACGGCAAGCAACCTCCGGCGCGAGTGCCCGGTTGAACAAAACGATAGCTTCGGCAGCAAGAACGCCGTTCTTTGTCGCGCCGAACGACAAGGCATCTACGCCCGCTTTCCACGTCAGTTCTGCGGGCGAGCAGCCGAGCGAAACAAGCGCGTTAGCGAATCGCGAGCCGTCCATGTGAAACTTCAAATCTGACTCGCGACAGACCTGACCGAGCGCTCCGATTTCCTCTCGTGTGTATACGCTGCCCACTTCCGTTGCTTGCGTGATACTCAGGCAAGACGGCTTCATCGTGTGGATGTCGCCCGCTATGAAGCGGGCCGCTTCGCGAAATTTGGCTACTTCTATTTTGCCGAGAGGCCCATCAACGAGAGCAAGCTTTGCGCCATGGGTGTAAAACTCCGGGGCCCCACATTCGTCGGTATTGATGTGGCTTTCTGGATGACAAAACACCTTTCCCCACGGTGGTGTCATCGCGCTCAGACTTATCGCATTCGCGGCAGTGCCGGTCGACACCAAAAAGACGTCAACTTGTCGCTCGAAGATCTCGCTGAATCGACTCACGACACGAGCGGTATAGTCATCGCCTCCGTATGGATTCGCTTGCCCGGAGTTGCATGCAAGAATCGCGTCGATCACTTCTGGCGACGCACCTGCGACATTGTCACTCTTGAAGTTCAACGCCGGAGAACGCTTGGTAACTTTCATGTCAACTTCCTTACGTCGTTTCGTCATCGTGCCTGGTTGATGCTTCCAGTTTCCGAGGCCACCGCCCGTTTGATCAGATGGTCTGCTTTTTGGCCACAAACACCGCATCGAATGTGATCGCACGCAGACGGCGATTCAGGCGAACGAATTCGGCGATCGATCCAATTTTTCAGAGCCTGCGCCAAAGGTTCAGTCAAGGCGATGCGTTATGCGCGAACACCCGCCTGACGCAATTCAGTAATGCAAAGCGCCTGTTCATTAGCTCCGCGTCGAGCTCGGGCAAGTGTTCTTCGTGAGGAGAGGACATTTTCATCACGGCAAAACGACGACGCGCCCTGGTTTTGAACAGGATGCGTTGCCAGGCGGAAGCGTCCGTGATGGCGACGCCCATGCCTTCAGCACCGATTCTGGCGATTCCCGACATGACATGGTCCAGACAAATGTTGAGCACCGTCGACTATTGGAGTCGACACGGATGCCCCATCTGTCCATGTACCTGAGAGTTTCGCTCGCACACCGATGACGGTGACGGCTCCCCTTCGGTGGGCGCACGAAGCGCCACTCTCCAGATGTTCTCGCTGCACGGTCCTTTTGCCTGAGAGTTTCCGGGGCGGTTGCTCCGTCGGCGTCGTCGAGAAGGACGATCTCTCCCGTGCTGCATTTGAAAGAACGCCTCCAACATAACGGAGTCAAAATACGCTGACAAGGTCTCACAGCACAAATATTTCGAACCTCAATGCATATGGATTCCTTACTATTTGCAAGAAGCTGCATAGCTTTTCTCGTTCCCGGAAACTTTCCATTGCGATCCGACATCCAGCACTTGATGTTGAATTTCGATGTCAGTTGCGCGACAACTTTCCGGAGGCCGCGAGATTTCTTCTGGATTTTCTTTACGCAACAAAGCGAGGCTGCCGCGGCCTCGTACATACTGAGAACCGCGACAGCCTCGCAACTGGAGGCCATCACCAATGCGCCTTCGTCCGCCGATTGAGCATCGGAAGCCGAGACGCCGGATGAGCTCGCTATTGGAGCCGAGTTTTTCTCACCACACTGAAGATTCGCGGTCCAAATCATCTTTTCACGCACTAACGGAAAAGACGCTCTGAACACGGTATTTCAGGCGACCGTCAGCGCGTGGCGTACGCGCTCTCGATGCCCGGCGTGTGCGTTGGATAGTCGACGTAACCCTTCTCGGAGCCACCGTACCAGTCCGTCAGAGCAGGCATCGCGATCGGCGAGCCGGTTTTCACACGCTCCACCAAGTCCGGATTTGCGATGAATGCACGCCCGAACGCGACCAGATCGGTCACCCCATCTTCGACAAGCGCCTTTGCCGTGTCGACGCCGATGCCGCCGTTGACAATCAGGGACCCGGAGTATGCGGGGCGGACGATATCGAGAATCTTGGGCAGATCGGGGCGATCAAACCAACCGTTGGTGTCACCGATGTGCAGATAAGCGACGCCGAAATCCTCCAGCATCTGGGCGACGTACTTGTATGTCTTGGCCGGATCCGGATCCCGTACGTTGTTGTAGGCTGCGAAAGGTGAAATCCGAACCCCGATCCGATTCAGCGGAACGACTTCAGAAACCTGCTCGAGGATTTCACGCAGGAATCGAGCTCGATTTTCGACTGAGCCACCGTAGCGATCGTCGCGCTGGTTGATCGTCGGCGACAGGAATTGATGGGGAAGGTAGCCATTAGCCGCATGAATTTCGATACCGTCGAAACCGGCTTTCATGGCATTTTCGGCGCCACGCCGATACTCCTGCACGGCCGCCTGGACCTCTTCGAGCGTCATCGCACGCGACGGCGTCGCATGAATCTTCGTGTACACGCCGTTCTGCAACTGCCCCCACACATGCAATTCATGCAGATCGTCGTTCACACCCGACGGCGACACCGGCTCCTTGCCTTCGAGCAGGGCAAACGAGCTGGCGCGACCGGTGTGCCAGAGTTGAGCAACAATGCGTCCGCCAGCGTTGTGCAGAGCATCCACGACGCGTCGCCAGCCTTCAGTTTGCTCCTGCGTATAGAGACCCGGTGAAAACTCGAACGACTTCGAGTTCGGCGTGATGTTGATCGCTTCCGAAATGATCAGCCCGGCGCTGGCACGCTGGACATAGTATTGCGCCATCAGTTCGGTCGGCACGTGGTTCTCGTCTGCACGGCAACGCGTCAACGGAGCCATGACGACTCGGTTGGGAAGGTGGATTGCGCCGAGATCAAAAGGGTCAAAAAGCGAAGCCATTCAGGTTCTCCTTGATGAAGCCGGGTGAATCAGACAGGAACCTGAAGCAGGTTCAACATGCCGACACGGAATACAAGTGATCGAACGATAAATACAGGGGCGTAACAACGCTCTCAAAATTCGCATTCCCCTGTTATCTGATAGAGACTATATGCGCTGCCTTCAGGGAGTTAAAGCAGCAAACGACAAACTGATAATTAGCAATTTTGCTAATAAAGCCGCAACCGACTCGTCGGCCCGACCCGCGAGGCGGATCTTCGTGTTTAGGTCGACGACCCTGCGTCGCCGCGGTAATTTCCGATCATCCGGCTACCGAGGCGGCCAGCATTCGGCGCGGCATCGCGAAGAGACAACGGCACGGTCATATGTTCGGGGCCCCACGCGAAGTCGAAAGTACCTGGTCCAACCCAAGGGCTTGCAACCAGAGATAGATCTTCCGACCATCACGTAAATCACGCACGATATGCATGGACCATCCGCGTGGAGGATCTGCCTGGAACAAGCGTCCAGCCAAAGAATGTTCAAGCATCCAGTGTTTCCCGGCAGGATTCGAACACATCGGCTACCCAGGATATAAAGGCGGCCAACTTGGGGGCAAGGTTGCTGCGCTGTGGATACACGACCGAAATTGGCTTTTGCGGCACCGGATACTGCGGAAGCACCTCTACCAGTTCCCCGCGGCTCAACTCGTCAGCTACCGCAAAGCGCGCAGGCTGAACCATTCCGAAGCCAGCCTTCGCCAGCTCGATATACGTATCCGAATCATTGACTTGAATGCTGCTGGTCATCCGGATCGTGGTCGGCCCTGCCTCCGTTTGAAAGTCGAACGACGGTGGTCGAACGCCCTTGCCTGACGTGTAGTACACAACCTTGTGATCATTGAGGTCATCCAAGGTTTCAGGCGTACCGGCGCGTTCCAGGTAATTGGGAGAAGCCACCGTTACGCGCTGAAACACTCCGACCTGTCGTGCGATCATCGTCGAATCGCGCAACGCACCGACGCGGATAGCGCAATCGATGCCCTCCTCGATCAAGTCCACGATCCGATCCGCCGTACCGACGATCAGATCGACCTCAGGGTACCGGTCTCGAAATTCGGCGAGCTTAGGAACGATCAGATGCCTCGCGATCGATGTCTGCATGTCGATGCGCAATGTTCCTGTCGGCCTGGCAGTCCCCAAGCGATACACGGACTCACTTTCGTCGACGGCGCTCAGAATCTTGACAGCAGATTCGTAATAAAGCCGCCCCTCCTCGGTCAGATGGAGACGTCTCGTTGTTCGATTGATAAGCCGCACGCCAAGCCGCGCCTCAAGATCCTTGACAGCCCGGGTGACGACTGGCCTGGCAAGCTGCAACCTGTCAGCAGCTTTCGCAAATCCGTTGACGTCGATGACGTGAACGAAGATCTGCATTGCCTGAAATCGGTCCATCAACTACTCCATAGGCGCTTTGGCGCCGCGGCATCACAACGCTCGAACGGACGCATTTCGCACCCGACACCCGCCCCCCCGAGCATCCAACTTCAGAGCACCTGCGCTACCTGACTCATGAGCCGGCTCAACCGAGCGACGGGAAATTCGGCAGCACGAACTCCGAAAGCTCCTGCAGAATCTCCTTGAACGGACGTCGGGAAGGCTTCGGATTGAATGCAACATGATTGACGCCGGCGCGCTGAAGCGTATCGAGATAGCCAATCAATCCGTTTCTCCCGACTCTTATCCCGGCCGGGATCGAGGTCAGCGGAAAGTTCGGGTCGCCTTCCAGCTGCAAAAACAGTCCTTCGAAAAATGGCTTGAACACACCTTCGCCGCCGACTCGCGTAACAGCGTTGAACCAGGTCTCCGTGATCAAGGAGACACGCTCAAGACCCACGTTATAGAAGAACCAGCCATCCGCATTCTTGGCGATCCAATCGACATCCTGTCTGCTCCGCCCCGTCACGAACATCGGGATCTTCCTCGCAATCGGTTTCGGGATCGTATCGACGCGACCGTTCAACGTCCCGAAGCGCGCGAAGTCACCAACGGGAAAGTCTTGCTCGGCCGCAAGACGTAACAACTCGAAAGCCTCACGAAACCGATCGCCACGAGACTCGAATTCGCCGCCCAGCCCAAACGCCGGGTACTCAACCGATCTGTCGCCGGAAGCTACACCCAGCAGCAAGCGGCCATTGGTCATGCGGTCGATCGATGCTGCCTGTTTTGCCAGAAGCAGCGGATGCCTTAAGGTAATGACTGCACTGCCAGTCCCTAGTGCAATCCTTGACGTGTTTGCGGCCAAAAAGCCCAGGTACGTAAACGGATCAAAGATCTGCCCAACGTCCCCAAACAGCGGGTCGAACGTTGGGACATCTCGCGCCCAGAGGGCGGCAAATCCCAATTCATCCGCCAACCGGGTCATGTCCGCATGGTCCGTCATCGTCGGCATTGGGCTGTCCGGATATCCCTCTAACGGTAGGATGAACCCTATGGTGAGACGCCGAGGAGCGAATACACGGGAATAACCCGCCAATCCGGCAACCGCTTGCCCCCCCAAGCCCAGTGCTGCAACCACAATACACTCCACGAAGTAGTACGGTCGTAAAATTGCCTGCAGCATTGCCGCAGGACCAACACACCTGGAAAGCCTGGACTCGAAGCCGGGCATGCATCGTCAACTCGATTGAACAAAACTTCTGCCCGGGATCATTCGACCCCGAACAGAAACGATATCGACATCTCGTGAGCGTTGACGGTCACGCATGCCATTCGCGGCACCACCTGTCGATCAGTTGTTCACCATCAGCGCGCCAGATATCCACCGTCGATAGCCAACTCGGCGCCGTTCACATAGCTCGCCTCGTCACTCGCCAGGAACAACACGCCGTTAGCGACATCAATTGGCTTGCCAATTCGCTTCAATGGCGTAGCAGCGATGAGGGATGCGTTAAGGTCGGCATCCTGATGCTCCGTCATCGGTGTTTCGATCAGCCCGGGATGGACCGAGTTGGTGCGAATACCTTCCGGCCCATAGGTGACCGCTGCATTTTTAGTCATATTGCGAACCGCGCCCTTGGAAGCGTGATACGCATGCGCACCCTCGACAGACGTATTCCCCCAGATCGAAGAGAAATTGACGATCGAACCACTTTTCTGCTTGCGCATCGGCTTAAGAACAGCGCGCATCCCAAGGAAAACGCCGGTCTGGTTAACTGCGATCATCTTGTGCCAGGCGTCAAGGCTGCAACTGTCGATCGGCTCGTATGCCAGGATACCGGCATTGTTGATCAATATGTCGACCCGACCGTGCTTCTGAAGGGTTGCCTCGATAATATTCGCCCAGTCTTCCTCCTTGGTTACGTCGAGCCGATAGTGTTCAACGCCCTCGGCGTGTGGCTTCACAGGCTCAACGATATCGCCCGCGACAACAATCGCACCCTCGCGCGCAAACAAATGGGCGATCTCGGCACCCATGCCCTTCGATGCTCCCGACACGAGAGCCACCTTGCCTTTGAGCCGCATCATGTTCTCCTCCTAGTGATGTTTGTCCAGAAGCGTCAACCCAAATGGAGTCGAGCCAAGGACCACTATACATCACTCGATAAATAAGGCAACCTTTATTTATCGATCGACCATTAGCAGCCTACTGTTCGCGCAACGCAACCTTCATACTGTCGTTCAGTTCGCTTAGCAGCCGAACGCCAGCATCGACGACGACGCGATTTCAGCCTGGCAGCGAGGGGACATATCGGCTATACAGACGCCGCGCGATCCGTGCCAGCCCGCACCTGTGTCGCCCGATTCGCGCGGCAGAGAAATGTGCGGCCTCCGCCTCTCCCCCGGAGCCGGCGACGTTGCTATTTGTCGGGGGATAGATAACAATGACTGGTGATCAGGAGCCCCACTATGCTGAAACCCAAGCGTGCCAAAAACGTCGCGTCCACAGAGACGGATTCGGCTGACCGCGTGGAAACCACGTCCGGACGACGCTTGGCTCCTGAGGAGCGGGAGCAGCAAATTGTCGCCAAGGCAATCGAGCATTTTGCGACACACGGCTTTTCCGGCAGCACGCGCGAATTAGCCCGCGAGATCGGCGTCACGCAGCCCCTGCTATATCGCTATTTCCCAAGCAAGGACGCGCTAATCGATCGCGTGTACAGCGAGATCTACAAGTGGGATCCGACTTGGGAGAAGCAGATATCGGACCGCTCCATCCCCCTGCAAGAACGGCTCTCGGCTTTTTACCAATCGTACGCGGACACGATTCTCCAGCGCGAATGGATTCGGACCTTCATCTTCGCCGGTCTCAGCCGCGAAGGCATCAATACGAAGTACCTCGGCAAGCTTCGCGAACGAGTCTTTCTGCCCGTCTTGCGCGAACTGCGCGCGGCATACGACATTCCTGCCCCCACGAATAAAGCCCAGCTCGAAGCAGAAATCGAGCTCGTCTGGAACTTGCACGCCAGTATTTTCTATATCGGGGTCCGAAAGTGGGTGTATGGCTTATCAGTTCCCGAGGATCTGGACGCACTGGTCAATCGTCAAGTCGACGTATTTCTGAACGGTACCCCCGCAACGATGAAAAAGATGCGCGAGACACCTCGAGCGACGCGTCGTAAGTCTGCCTGATCCATCCCCCCGATCTGGAAACCAGTGACGGGTAAACACTGATTCATTTCGCTGCACATCGGTCAGTCGCCGGCCTATAATTTATCGACCGATTAGTTATCGATCGATAAATTGAGGAGAAGGCGATGGCGATCACCAAACTCGCGCACTACTCGATCCGTACGACGGATCTCGAAAAGTCGCGTCAGTTCTATACCAGGGTCCTTGGCTTCCGCGAAGGATACCGCCCCCCGTTCAATTTCCCGGGCATCTGGCTTTACAACGGCCCCGACGAGTCCGAATTCGGCGTTGTCCACATCATCGGTGTCGATCCGAACGACGCCAGCGGACTCGTCGAGTACCTCGGTGACAAGACGTTGCCGCAGACCGGGACGGGGACCGTTGATCACATCGCGTTTCTCGCGACTGGGCTCGCAGACTTTTGGGCCAAATTGCGCAACGCGGGCTACGAGTGGCGAGACCGTACGGTCCCGAGCCTCGACCTGCATCAGGTGTTTGTCGAGGACCCTTCCGGCGTAACGATCGAAGTGAACTTTCCCGCACATGAAGCACTTGCGCTCAAGCAAACGCCGTTGGCTGAAGCGGCGGACAAGTAAGGAGATGGCGAAAATGCAAGTCAATCAAACGGATCGCCGCAAAGCTGTCATCGTCGGCGGGTCGCTGGGCGGTCTCTTCGCTGCCAATTTGCTGCTCCGCAGTGGTTGGGATGTCACTGTCCTGGAACGTGTGCCCGATGAACTCGCCGGACGTGGCGCCGGTATCGTGACGCATCCGGAACTGTTCGAAGCGCTGGAGGCCGCCGGCGTCGAAGTGAACGAGGACATCGGAGTCACGGTGCACAGCCGAATTACCTTGAACTCGGATGGAAGCGTTGCCGGATCCTGTCCGCTGACGCAGACCCTGACTGCATGGAGCAAGATGTTCCACGTGCTCCGTTCTGCGCTGCCCGACGCCTGCTACCGCTCGGGCGCGATCGTGGAGAACGTATCCAGCTTTGCGGACCACGCTGAAGTAACGCTGTCCGACGGCACTAAGCTGCAGGCCGACCTCGTCGTCGCGGCCGACGGGTTTCGCTCGAATATCCGCCAGACCTACCTCCCCAAAGTTGAATTGCAGTACGTCGGCTACATTGCGTGGCGCGGGCTCGTCGACGAACGCGAGCTGACGCCGGAAGCATGGGAGATGCTGTTCGATAAGTTCGGCTTCTGCCTCCCTTCTGGCGAACAGATGCTGGGCTACCCCGTGGCCGGCCCGGGCAACAGCACGCGGCCCGGCGAGCGTCGCTACAACTTCGTGTGGTATCGGCCGACCGACGAGTCAGTTGCGCTGCGAGATCTGCTGACAGACGCAAACGGCAATTACTATGCGAACGGCATCCCGCCACACCTGATTCGCCCCGACGTGCTCGCAGACATGCGTGAAGCCGCGCACGATCTGCTTTCGCCGGAATTCGCGGAAGTGGTCCATAAAACAAAGCAGCCGCTGTTTCAGCCGATCTACGACCTCGAGGCAACACAGCTTGTGTTCGATCGAATCGTATTGCTCGGCGATGCCGCATTCGTCGCTCGCCCTCATTGCGGCATGGGTGTCACCAAGGCCGCCGGCGATGCGGTGCAGCTCGCCGAATCGCTTGCTGCAAGCAACGACATTCACGAAGCGCTGGCGGACTATGAACGAAAGCGCCTGCAATTCGGGGGGGCGATCGTGGAACATGCTCGCCACCTGGGCGCCTATATGCAAGCTCAGATGAAGAGCCAGCTCGAACGGGATATGGCAGAGAAGTACCGTACCCCGGAGGCCGTTATGAGAGAAACGGCGGTAGCTCCGATCATCTAGCCAACGTGCGGCAGGCGTAACCGGCCGACAGAGCCGGTGCTGCCGCATCGGAACGATTCGCCACATCAGGAGACTGCGCATGACACACGTGGCAGCTTGTCCGGAAGGTTCCCGATCTGCAATGCAGGGAGAGGGACATCCAATCGTCCCGCTCACGGCGGGTGATATCCGGTTTCGTCAGTTCGTCAAACGGCGGCGCAGATTCTCCTGGACGGTGGCCGGCAGCATGCTTGCATGCGTACTTCGCTTTCATCTTGCTGATCGCATTCGCACCTGGCGTGCTCGGGACCCCGATCGTTACCGGCCATCCGACCACGTGGGGCATTCCTATAGGTTTGGGAATGCTAGCGTTCACGTTTGCGTTGGTCGCCATTTATGTTCATCGCGCCAACGCGGTGTATGACGCCATCCTCGATGCTATTCGTCGGGAGGATCAATCATGAACTTCCACAAAGCATTGCCAGTGCTAGTTGGGTTTTTCACCCCCGGTGCCTGGGCAACGCCAGTCATAAGCGTCCCCGTCTCGGTCACCCAACATCAAACGCGAAACCCGATTGCCATCGGCATGTTTCTCGCATTCGTGGTCGCAACGTTGGTCATCACGCGATGGGCGGCCGGCAAGAATAATGGTGTCGCCGACCACTATGCCGCCGGAGGCAAGATCACCGGCCGCCAGAATGGCTGGGCCATTGCGGGCGACTACATGTCGGCCGCGTCGTTGCTGGGTATTTCGTCGCTGGTGTTTTCCAACGGTTACGACGGGCTCATCTATTCGATCGGCTTCCTCGCAAGCTGGCCGATCATTCTGGCGTTGATTGCTGAGCCACTTCGCAATCTGGGGCGCTACACGTTCGCCGACGTCGTCTCATACCGACTCCGGCAGCGTCCGGTAAGAATTTTCTCCGCAATTAGCTCGCTCGTCATCGTGTTGCTCTATCTCGTCTCGCAGATGATCGGCGCCGGCAAACTCGTGCAATTGCTTTTCGGCATCCACTATCTCCCTGCCGTCATCATCGTCGGCGTGCTGATGGTCGTGTACGTGTTCTTCGGCGGGATGCTCGCCACGACGTGGATCCAGATCATCAAGGCCATCCTGCTGCTCTCGGGTTGTGCCTTCATGGCATTCATGGTGCTGCGTCATTTCGCATTCGACCCGGACGCACTCTTCGCCGCAGCTGTGCAGGCACATCCGCATCATGAGGCGATCATGAGCCCCGGAGGCCTGATTCACGATCCGGTCTCGGCGGTATCGCTCGGTCTCGCCCTGATCTTCGGAACAGCCGGCCTCCCGCACATCCTGATGCGCTTCTTTACCGTGGCGGACGTGAAAGAAGCCCGCAAGAGCGTCCTCCACGCGACCGGCATCGTCGGCATTGGCTATGCGCTGATTGTGATCATCGGATTTGGCACCATCGCACTCGTGTCGACCGACCCGAGCTATCACAACGCCAACGGTGCGCTGATCGGCGTCGTCAACATGGTGGCGATTCACCTGGCGCATGCGATCGGCGGCGACGTCTTCCTGGGCTTCATTTGCGCCGTGACGTTCTCGACGATCCTGGCGGTGGTATCCGGATTGACGCTGGCGGGCGCTTCCGCTGTATCTCACGATCTTTATGCGAACGCGTTGCGACGTGGCCGTGCCACGGACAAGGAGGAGCTGAACGTGTCGCGCCTCACCACGGTGGTGCACGGCGCACTGGCGACCTTACTGGCGATCGCTTTTGAAAACCAGTACATCGCGTTCGTCGTCAGTCTGGTGTTCTCGATTGCTGCGAGCTCGACGTTTCCCGTACTGTTGCTGTCAATCTACTGGCGTGGCCTCACTACCCGAGGCGCCGTCATGGGCGGAATGCTTGGTTTGCTGACCGCAGTCGTTCTGACCGTACTGAGTCCGACGGTATGGGTACAGGTTCTGGGACATAGCCGCCCAGTCTATCCGTACGAATACCCAGCGCTCTTCTCGATCATCGCGGCTTTCGTAGGCATCTGGGCGTTTTCGGTGACGGATCGCTCGGTGGCCGCGAATCGCGAACGTGCTCTATTCGACAATCAGCTCGTGACGTGCGAAACCGCTGAACCAGCGACCGCTCACGCGAAAAGCTGATGCGCGATCGACAGGTCGGGCCCCAGTCGCATCAGAGGCCATCCGCCCGGCCGGCCATCGATCAATCTGAATCGATCTGGGCGATGCATGCACTGGCGAAAGGCCCAGTTCGTGCATAGTCGGCGACAGCCAATGGCGGCCTCAAATGCAAATGAATCACCATGATCACGAGAAGCGACCAGCGCCCACACCTTGCAGTCGCCAACTGGTCGACTACCGGGAAGCCCGTCGGACGCGGACCGCGTCAGCCCCTTTCCTCGTGCAACAGGCTAGTGGCAATGTAGTCCTCAAGACGACGCACTGCTTCTGTCATGCGTTCCGGCACACTGTGCAACCTGACGTCCAAATGCCCCATTTCCGGCAATCCGTCACGCGCCTCCAGAGCGCGCACACCGTCCGGAACCGTACTCCCGGCCAACACTGTCACGCCAAGGCCCGCGCGTACAGCGGCAGTAATGCCGCTGTAGCTGGAACTGGTGTAGGCGATGCGCCAGGGTACTTCGAGGCGATTCAATGTTTGCAACGCCCGGTTTCTGTAAATGCAGGGCTGCTGCGCAACCACCAACGGCAGCGGACGCTGTTCGTGACGTCCGTGATCCGGTCCGGTGACCCACACGAGAGGCTCCGTGCGCACCCGCACGCCCGTAGAGTCATGGGGGTCGTCATGAAGCGCCATCACAAGATCAAATTCGCTTTTGGCCAGTCGCTCGAGCAAGTTCTTGCTCAGATCACAAGTCACTTCGAGCATCACGCCAGGATGCGACTGCGCGAACTTGCCGAGAATGACCTGAAGCAGCGACGCCTCGTATTCGTGCGGCGCGCCGAGACGCACCGCCCCGGCAACCTGAGGCTTGCGCAGCGAGCTGACGGCTTCATCGTTCAACGCGAGCATTCTTCTCGCGTACTCAATAAGCGCCTCGCCTTCCTCGGTCAGCCTGACGCGATGGGTACCCCGTACGAACAACTGCGCGTCGAGCGTCTTTTCAAGTCGCTGAATCTGCAGGCTGATGGCCGACTGCGTTCGTCCTACCACCTCGCCCGCGCGGGTGAAGCTACCCATGTCCACCGCCTTGACAAAGGTCCGCAACAGCTCGGTCGGGATATTGATCATCGTAGCAATTCATTTCAAACGCAAATGATTTTATTTAAATAATAAAATTGCTAAATGTCAACGCCCGGCTACCATTATTTCCACCGGGTGCGACGTCAGCCCGGAATTTTGTAAACAACCTTTAAGGAGTCCACATGGGTACGCTCATGTACACCGAAGATCACGAGTGGCTGTGTCTGGATGGCAATGATCAGGCAACGGTTGGCATCACTGATTTTGCCCAGAGCAGCCTGGGCGACATCGTCTATATCCAGCTTCCGGAAATCGGTGTGCACTTTGCGGCGGGCGAGGAAGCTGCCGTCATCGAATCGGTCAAGGCCGCAGGGGCACTCAAGATGCCGCTCGCCGGTACCGTCGTCGCCGTCAACACGGCGCTGGCTGACGCGCCCTCCTCGATCAATGACGACCCGCTCGGGGAAGGCTGGTTTCTCCGGATTCGCCTCGACGATTCCTCTGCTCTATCACAACTGCTCGATCAGGCCGCCTACGACCGGTTGACGGCCTGACTGGTCGCCTTCGAAAGATCGCCCACGCCATGAACATGAACGACATCCGTACGCCGCTCACCCGACTCGAACAGCACGACGACTTTGTCGGACGTCATATCGGGCCTGACGATGCTGAAATCCGCGCGATGCTGCATGCGCTCGGTCTCGACTCCACCGACCAGTTGATCGACCAGGTGATCCCGGCACCGATTCGGTGGCGCTCGCCCCTCGCCCTTCCCAACGGCTGCACCGAAGCCGAAGCCCTCGCGAGGCTTCGCAAGATCGCCAATACGAACGCTGTTTTCAGGTCGTTCATCGGTATGGGCTATTACGACTGCCATACCCCCGCGGTCATCCTGCGCAACGTGCTCGAAAACCCGGCCTGGTACACGGCCTACACGCCATACCAGCCGGAAATCTCGCAGGGTCGGCTCGAAGCGCTGCTGAATTTCCAGACGATGGTATCGGACCTTACCGGCATGGAAATCGCAAACGCCTCGCTACTCGACGAGGCGACTGCCGCAGCAGAGGCGATGACCTTCGCCCAGCGCCTGTCAAAAAGCAAATCAAATGTGTTCTTCGTATCGCGTGACTGTCACCCACAGACCATCGAGGTCGTGCAAACCCGTGCCAATCCGCTGAACATCGAGGTCGTCGTCGGCGACCATGAAACCGATCTGCAGCCCCTCGACTGCTTTGGTGTGTTGCTGCAGTACCCAGGAAGCAGCGGGCAGGTGCATGACTACGAGGCTGTCGCAACCGCAACGCATGCCAAGGGAGCGTTGGTGGTAGTAGCTGCCGATCTACTGAGCCTCACGCTGCTCAAGGCTCCGGGTGAATTCGGTGCAGACGTCGCGATCGGCACGACGCAGCGCTTTGGCGTCCCGCTCGGATATGGCGGCCCGCATGCGGCATACTTTGCGACTCGCGACGCGCACAAGCGTGATATTCCCGGCCGCGTCGTCGGCGTATCGGTCGACCGGCACGGCGACAAGGCCTACCGACTCGCGATGCAAACTCGCGAACAACACATCCGCCGGGAAAAGGCGACCAGCAACATCTGCACGGCGCAAGTCCTGCTCGCAGTGATGGCCAGCCTTTACGCGTGCTATCACGGCCCGGATGGACTGAAGACGATCGCACGTCGCGTGCATCGCCTGAGCGTGATTCTCGCCGATGGCCTGCGCCAGCTCGGGGCGACGGTCGTGACGGACCATTTCTTCGACACACTGACCGTGACGGTGCCAGACGCCGCCACCGTGCATGCCGTCGCACGCAGTCATGCAATCAATCTGCGCGACGTCGATGCCGAAACCATTGGTATTTCGCTCGATGAAACTAGCACGCGCAGTGACATTGAAGCGCTATGGACCGTGTTTGCTGCCGGTGCCACCGTGCCAGACTTCGAGGCGCTCGAGCGTAATGCCGGAGACGCTCTTCCACCGCAACTGGTGCGGGAGTCGGCAATCCTGACTCATCCGGTGTTCCACATGCACCATTCGGAGACCAAGATGCTGCGCTATCTGCGCGCTCTGGCAGACAAGGATCTTGCGCTCGACCGGACGATGATTCCGCTCGGCTCGTGCACGATGAAGCTGAACGCGACGACGGAGATGATTCCGGTCACGTGGCAGGAGTTCGGCGGCCTGCATCCGTTTGCGCCGGCCGACCAAGTGTCGGGCTACAAGCTACTGACTACAGAGCTGGAGCAGATGCTGTGCGCCTGTACCGGCTACGACGCGGTCTCGCTGCAACCGAACGCCGGTTCGCAGGGCGAGTATGCGGGGCTTCTCGCGATTCGTGCCTACCATGCGAGCCGCGGCGAGTCATACCGTGACGTATGTCTGATCCCCAGTTCCGCGCATGGCACGAACCCCGCAACCGCACGAATGGCCGGTATGCGCGTGGTGGTTGTCGCCTGTGATGAAAAAGGTAACGTGGACGTCGCTGATCTGAAGGCCAAGGCCGATCAACATGGCGAGAAGCTGGCAGCTATCATGATCACCTACCCGTCAACGCATGGTGTGTTTGAGACGTCGATCAGCGAGATCGCCGACATCGTTCACTCTCATGGCGGCCAGGTGTACATCGACGGCGCGAACATGAACGCCATGGTAGGACTGTGC
Source organism: Burkholderia sp. Ac-20353 (assembly GCF_017104785.1). NCBI lineage: Bacteria > Pseudomonadati > Pseudomonadota > Betaproteobacteria > Burkholderiales > Burkholderiaceae > Burkholderia > Burkholderia sp. Ac-20353. The sequence continues at coordinate 56,426 of NZ_JAAGPL010000012.1, forward strand.
GCTCCGGGCCAATTTGGTGGTGACGTATCTCACCTGAACCTGCACAAGACTTTCTGCATCCCGCATGGTGGCGGGGGACCAGGCGTCGGCCCGATTGGGGTCAAGGCGCATCTCGCTCCGTTCCTGCCCGGACACGGCACCGCGGGCTTGGACGGTATTGGCGCGGTTTCGGCTGCCCCGTGGGGAAGCGCCAGCATCTTGCCCATTACGTGGACCTATATCACCTTGATGGGGTGCGATGGACTGCGTCAGGCCAGCGTGGTGGCAATTCTCAACGCCAACTACATTGCCCGGCGACTGTCGCCTTACTTTCCGGTCCTGTATCGCGGCGAAAACGGCATGGTCGCGCACGAGTGCATCCTCGACCTCAGACCGTTGAAGGAAAAAACTGGCATCACTGTCGACGATGTCGCGAAGCGTCTGATCGATTTCGGGTTCCATGCACCAACCATGTCGTTCCCGGTGCCGGGCACGCTGATGATCGAGCCGACCGAGAGCGAATCGAAGGAAGAACTGGACCGCTTCTGCGATGCGATGATCGCGATCCACAACGAAATCGAGAAGGTTGGCAACGGCGAACTCGATGCAAAGGACAACCCGCTCGTGAACGCGCCGCATACTGCTGCCGACATCGCAGGAGACTGGACACACTCGTATAGCCGCGAGCAGGCGGTGTTCCCGTTGGCGAGCCTGCGCGCCAGCAAGTACTGGCCGCCGGTCGGTCGGGTCGACAATGTCTATGGCGATCGCAACCTCGTGTGCGCGTGTCCGCCGATTTCCGATTACGAACAGTCCTGAGGAGCGCTCAAATGAATGTTTCCCTTGTAATCACGCTGATCGCAACCGACCGTCCGGGATTGGTCAACGCGCTTGCAGCGCGGGCCACGGCTTGCGGTGCGAACTGGATGGAAAGCAGCATGGCTCAGCTGGCCGGGAAGTTCGCCGGCATCGTGCGGCTGGATATCTCTGAGGACTCAGTCGCCGAGCTGGAAGCCGCGCTGCGCGAAGTGGAAGGAGAAGGACTGCAGTTGACCGTTGAGCGCGGCCACGTGCCGGACGTGACGGTTCATAGGCACGGCACGAAACTTGAATTGGTCGGTCACGACCGGCCCGGTATCGTGCGCGACATTTCCGCCGTGCTCGCTCGCCATGGTGCCAGCATCGACAGACTCGAAACCACGCGCGAAAGCGCATCGTTTAGCGGCGAACCGCTGTTTCGCGCGCTGATCGAGATTGCCATCCCGGAATCCGTGCAGCTCGCCAGTTTGCGCACCGACCTGGAAGCCCTGGAAAACGAGCTGATGGTGGATATCAATCTCGACGAAGATGCGGTGAAGTAATCCAGTTCGCGTCGTGCCGGAAGTAGAGCCATATCGCGGGCAGCGCTGCACCTCGTTGCCCGCGTGAGGATACCTTACGGGTAAGCAGTTCGGTTTCGCACAGCCGTAGCCTGACCGGATTACGGCAACCCCGTGGGTCGCCACTGGTGGACCGCAAACTGGCGCATGCCGGAGATTGGTACTCACCGGCACCGCGGCGGGCGTAAGGAAAGAATCTCGCAGAATTATGTAGTTAATAGTACTAATTTTATCCGTGATCGCGGTGGCCTGAAAACCTTGTCCCGCGTGATCAGGCAATGTTGCTCCGCCCACGGTCTCGGCCGCCCGGGCATACCATTCTGAGGAATCAAATGTTCAAGAAATCGATGCAGATCGCCGACTTCGACCCGGAACTCTGGGGTGCGATCCAAGGCGAGTGCCAGCGCCAGGAAAGCCACGTTGAGCTCATCGCGTCGGAGAACTACGCCAGCCCGCGAGTGATGCAGGCGCAGGGTACCGTGCTCACCAACAAGTACGCCGAGGGTTACCCCGGCAAGCGCTACTACGGCGGCTGCGAACATGTCGATGTGGTCGAGCAGCTTGCGATCGATCGGGTCAAGCAGCTATTCGGCGCAGACTGGGCCAACGTTCAGCCACACTCTGGCTCGCAGGCCAATGCGGCGGTCTATCTGGCGCTTCTCTCCCCGGGCGACACGATTCTCGGCATGAGCCTTGCCCATGGCGGTCACCTCACGCATGGCGCAAAGGTCAACTTTTCGGGAAAGATCTTCAACGCTGTGCAGTACGGAGTGACGGACGACGGCGTGATCGACTACGACTTGCTCGAAGCCCAGGCCGTCGAATGCAAACCGAAGATGATCGTCGCCGGGTTTTCCGCGTACGCACGGCACCTGGATTTCGCTCGTTTTCGCGCAATTGCTGACCGCGTGGGCGCGCTGCTGTTCGTCGATATGGCTCACGTGGCTGGCCTCGTGGCCGCAGGAATGTATCCCAACCCGCTGCCATATGCCGACATCATCACCAGCACCACCCACAAGACGCTGCGTGGTCCCCGTGGCGGCATCATCCTCGGTCGTGTGAACGGCGACATCGAGAAAAAAATCAACTCGATGGTGTTTCCGGGCACCCAGGGTGGACCTCTGATGCACGTCATCGCAGCCAAGGCAGTCGCTTTCAAGGAAGCGCTCGAGCCGGCTTTCGCTGAGTACCAGAAGCAGGTGCTCGCCAATTCCCGCGCCATGGCAGCTGTGTTCGTCGAGCGTGGCTATCAGATCGTATCGCGTGGCACCGATGATCACCTGTTCCTCGTCGACCTCACTGCCCGGGGGATCACCGGCAAGGCAGCCGACGCGGCACTCGGCGCCGCGAACATCACCGTCAACAAGAACACCGTGCCGAACGATCCGCAGTCGCCGTTCGTCACCAGCGGCATCCGAATTGGCTCGCCGGCGGTCACCACGCGCGGATTCCGCGAAGCTGAAGTCCGGCAGTTAACGGGCTGGATCTGCGACATTCTCGACGACATCGACAACGTCGAAGTCATCGCGCAGGTTCGTAATCATGTCGAGGCGCTTTGCGCGCACTTCCCGGTGTACGAGTTGTAGACCAATTCATCGCAGCGGGCGTCAGGTTACGGGCGCCGCTGCTCCCGGATGCGTTCTCTGAAGTCGACTGAAGCAATGACAAGGATGAACGCTCTGCTTACACGGGAGCATCTGCACGATGGAAGAATCTACGGCGCGGACTCAAGGATCCGCACATTCAGATAAGCGAGATGGGTAATCATGGCGATCAGTGTCTTTGACCTGTTCAAGATAGGTATCGGGCCGTCGAGCTCGCACACCGTTGGACCGATGCGTGCGGCCGCGCAGTTCGCCACCGGCCTGCGCGATCTCAACCTGTTGGACGCAACCGCAACGGTCCGCGTCGAACTGTACGGATCGCTTGGCGCGACCGGAAAGGGACACGGTAGCGACAAGGCCGTCCTGCTCGGACTCGAAGGATCGGAACCGGACACCGTCGACGTCGAATCGATCGATGCGCGCCTTGCTGCGATCCGGTCGGAGCAGCGCCTGAATCTGCTTGGACGGAAGCGCATAGTGTTCGTCGAGAAGCAGCATCTGGTGTTCAACCGGCGCGCGTTGGTGTTTCATCCGAACGGGTTGCGCATCGTCGCGCTTGATGTCGACGGGAATGAACTGCGCAGCAAGGTCTATTTCTCGATTGGCGGCGGCTTCGTCGTCGATGAAGATGCAGCCGGCGTCGACCGGATCGTAGCCGATTCGACGGCGCTCGCGTTCCCGTTCCGGTCCGGCCGCGAACTGCTTGCGCATTGCGCGACCCACGGCATGTCGATCAGCCAGTTGATGATGGCCAACGAATGTGCCTGGCGAAACGAGGCCGACGTCCACACAAAGCTCCTAGGGATTTGGGATGTCATGCAGGCCTGCGTTGCGCGCGGTTGCACGACTGAAGGCACGATGCCCGGGCCGCTCATGGTGAAACGCAGGGCGGCAGCGCTGCATCGCAAATTGTCCGCCAATCCTGAGGCGAACATGCGCGACAACCTGTCTGTGCTCGACTGGGTCAATCTCTATGCGCTCGCGGTCAACGAGGAGAACGCAAGCGGCGGCCGCGTCGTCACGGCGCCTACCAACGGTGCTGCCGGCATCGTTCCCGCCGTGCTCCATTACTACACGCGCTTCGTGCCCGGGGCGAACGACGTCGGTGTCGTGAACTTCCTGCTGACCGCCGGTGCGATCGGGATTCTCTATAAGGAAAACGCTTCGATTTCCGGCGCAGAGGTGGGTTGCCAGGGCGAAGTCGGCGTCGCCTGCTCGATGGCGGCGGGAGCACTTGCCGAAGTACTGGGCGGCACCCCGTCGCAGGTCGAGAACGCCGCGGAGATCGGCATGGAGCACAACCTGGGACTCACCTGTGATCCGGTCGGCGGCCTCGTGCAGGTGCCATGCATCGAGCGCAACGCGATGGGATCGATCAAGGCCATCAATGCGGCTCGCATGGCAATGCGAGGCGACGGTCAGCACTTCGTGTCGCTGGACCAAGTGATCAGGACGATGCGCGATACCGGCGCGGACATGAAGACCAAATACAAGGAAACAGCGCGCGGCGGGCTCGCGGTGAATGTTATCGAATGCTGAGACGCATAACGCCTCCGTCCAGCAGAACACAGGAGAAGGAAGAAATGACTGATGTAACTACTGCGTCGCCGCTCAAAAAAACGCCGTTGTATGACCTGCACCGCGAGCTCGGTGCGAAGATGGTGCCATTCGCCGGCTACGAGATGCCCGTGCAGTACCCGACCGGGGTATTGAAGGAACATCTGCATACTCGCGCGCAGGCAGGTCTGTTCGATGTGTCGCATATGGGCCAGATTCGTATCACCGGCTCGAACGCGGCGGCGGATTTCGAGACGCTTGTGCCTGTCGACGTTATCGGGCTGCAGCCTGGGCGTCAGCGCTACGCATTCTTCACGAACGACAGCGGCGGGATTCTCGACGACCTGATGGTGGCCAACGCGGGCGATCATCTGTTCGTCGTGGTCAACGCGGCCTGCAAGGACCAAGACTTCGCATGGATGGTCGAGAAGCTCGACAACTGCATGGTGGAATCGCTCGACGACCGCGCACTCCTTGCCCTTCAGGGACCGGAGGCAACGACGGTACTCGCACAGTACGCACCTCAGACTGCTCAAATGAGCTTCATGGATATCGGCACGTTCGACATTGCGGGGATGACCTGCGCCGTGAGCCGCTCCGGCTATACCGGCGAAGACGGCTTTGAGATCTCGGTTGCGGCTGCCAATGCGGAGTCACTTGCACTCGAGTTGCTGAAGAATACTGCTGTGGCCCCAATCGGACTTGGCGCCCGCGATTCGCTGCGTCTGGAAGCCGGACTATGCCTGTACGGGCACGATATGAACTTCGAGACGAGCCCTGTCGAAGCTAGTCTCGTGTGGGCGATGTCGAAGGTGCGTCGACCGGGAGGCGAACGCGCCGGTGGATTTCCGGGCTACCCGGTGATTGCGGCGCACCTGAAGGTCGGCGCACCCAAAAAGCGCGTTGGCCTCGTGCCGACCGCCGGCGTGCCGGTACGCGAAAGCGCCGTGCTGCGCGACGGTGACGCGCGTGTGATCGGCAAAGTGACTAGCGGCGGCTACGGCCCTTCGTACGGGGGGCCGGTTGCGATGGGATACGTCGAGACGTCCTTCGCCGAACCCGGTACACGGCTGTTTGCCGAAGTGCGCGGCAAGGACGTAGAGGTCGTGGTGACATCTACACCGTTCGTACCGCAACGCTACTATCGCGGCTGACCGGGCACATCATGACCACGAATTCGACCACTTCGCCCAGGCGCCCCACTGGTGTCAAATTGCGCGGCGCCGACAAGCTCGCGCGCATTCCAATCAAGATCGCGCCGACTCAATCAGACCAGTATCTACGCAAACCGGAATGGCTACGCATTCCGCTCGGCCAAGCCGCCGATGTAAAGAGGCTGCGCCGGGTCCTGCGAGAGAACCGTCTGCACACCGTCTGCGAAGAAGCAAACTGTCCGAATCTCGGCGAATGCTTCAGCAGCGGCACCGCGACGTTCATGATCATGGGCGACATCTGCACGCGCCGCTGCCCGTTCTGTGACGTCGGCCATGGACGCCCCAATCCGCTCGACGCCGAGGAACCGGAAAATCTCGCCAGCACGATTGCGGCGATGAAGCTGCGGTACGCTGTGATTACATCGGTCGATCGCGATGATCTGCGTGACGGTGGCGCAGCGCATTTCGTACAGTGTATCGAAGCGGCGCGGCGAATGAACCCAGGCATCCGCATCGAAATTCTGACGCCTGATTTTCGCGGTCGAGCACAGGTTGCGCTCGACACGCTGGCCGCAGCGCCCCCCGACGTCTTCAACCACAATCTCGAAACAGTACCGCGACTATACCGGCAGGCACGCCCTGGCGCCGACTACGCGCACTCGCTGAGCCTGCTACGCGATTTCAAATCACGACACCCCGATGTCACGACGAAATCAGGTTTGATGCTTGGGCTTGGCGAGGGAGTCGACGAAGTCGAAGCGGTGATGCGCGACATGCGCGAGCATGACGTGGATGTACTTACGCTCGGCCAGTATTTGCAGCCGAGCCCCCATCATCTACCAGTACGGCGCTACGTGACGCCCAACGAGTTCGAGCAGTTCCGTGAGCTAGGCTTGTCGTTAGGGTTCACTCATGTCGCATCTGGTGCACTCGTGCACTCTTCGTATCACGCTGAGGAGCACCTGGCAGATCGGTGAATATTAGCGATCTCCCCTGCATCGCTGCACGACGATTTTCAGTGACGACTGCGGCAGCCAGCTGCGGGTCGTCGTGCTTCACCGCTTCGCCAAATACTGCCACCCGCTGCCGATCAATGCCGCACAGCCATATTGGCTAGCGGCCGCACCTTTTTGCGCGACACTCCATAGTGAGGACACGGTTCAATGAATCAACCAGAAGGACTTCCCGCAATCGAATGGGAGGTCGTGATCGATCAGTTGCACGCCAAGACGCGAGTGGGCATTTACGCTCACGAACGGTCTGCGCAGTCGGTTGTGATCGACGCAATCCTACATTGCCGCAGCCACGCGCTGCCCGAGCACATCGACGATTGCCTCGATTACGACGCGTTCTGCCAAATGCTGCGAACCTACCTCGACGAGCAGACGCATACTGATCTTGTGGAGTGTCTCGCTGCCGACCTCCTTGGACTGTCATTTCAGCGCTACGCGATGCTCGATCGCGCGCTGCTGACCCTCTACAAGCCGCACGCGATCCGGTCTGCCGAACGTGTCGGCGTGCGATTGCAGTGGACCCGTTGTGACTTCCTGCGATGGCAGGCACGTCATGTGGCAGAACGCGCTACGACCGCCGTGTGAATTCCCGGCCACGCAATCAATATTCAACACTCGTTTTTGAGATACGTTAGGCGCGCGAAACTGCATAATCACGTTCGCGCACGAGTCGTGCTGGTGACCTCAAGCGTTCGAGCGATATCACAATCCCACTCGACTCGCGTGCGATCCCACAATGTCTTGCAGGCAACGATAGGGGTCGTTGGAACAAGCCGACACAAACTGAAATCGTCACGACCGATACGATGGTGGAGACGATAATGGTTTGCGACGACACGTGAGCCTCCCTTCGATAGATTTCCGCAAGCATGAAGGAACCCGTGCCGGCCGGAAGCGCGGCGAGCAGCACTGCGGCCTGCGTCGAAAATGTCGAAAGACCAAAGACGAATCGTGCGAGCGTTCACGCGAGCAACGGGTGCAGCAACAGTTTGCAAGCGACCAGGAACGCGGTGACTCGGCGACTCGGCTATCGTCACCAATCACTCAGATTAACCATCGCTTGCTTTCTTAGGTGCTTTCCAGTATTTCCTTAACTCGGCCAATGCCTCCTCCTTACTTTTCCCACAGTCCCGCAGTCGGGAAATTGCTGTCGACATCACCTTCAATGCTGTTACTTTATCGGAATCGGTTGGCAATTTCGGGTGCCTTCGGCGATCGCCAGCTCGATCAGATGGCGGAATTCATGATCGATTTCAGCCTTCAACCGACGCAATGTTCGACGGCGGTCCAGTGGAAGCGGCTCCTCACCCCCACATATCACGCACTTGCCGAAGTCCATCGTGACCGATTCGGCATAGCGGCGCATGGCTGCCGCAAGCTTGTTGATCGCAGTGCCGCCGGATTCGGACGCTTCGGCAATCGCATCGCGGATCATCCGCAACCCGATACGGACACACGGAAACAGTATCTCGTCCTTGCTCTTGACGTAGTAGTAGCGTCGGCTTGGTAACGTTCATGCGCTCCGCGACTTTGTCCAGCGACGCGGCGTGAAAACCCTTCTCGTTGAGCACTTGCGCCGCGGTCCGCAGCACGGCCACACGTTTGCCTTCACGTTCGCGCTCCCGCTCGTGTTTCTTCGCCCTGGGCGACCGGACCTGTTGTGTGTCGTCCATGACCGGCAATCGATCGGCTGAGCGTGCGAGGTCAACAGCCGATGTTACTCGTGAGTAAATAAATTGCTTTCGAATATAGTCGCCCATATGTGCGGTGGCAAATCGGTGGCGGGCACGACCGGCTCACGGACGTTCCCGAAGCCGATCGTGCCCACCCTTCACCTCGATCGATGTCGAGCTAGACGAGATTGCAGGTTCGCTTGCTGACGAGCGCGCGGTCATGGGCGCGGAACCATCCGGTGGTTTCGCGCGTGAACAATGCCGTCAGGACGAAAGCGACGACCATGAGCCCGGAGATGAAGTGGAGTGCGTTGTTGTAGCCCGACGCGGAGCCGAAGCCACCGCCCGCACCAATGAGCGCGCCGATCACGAACGGTCCGAATCCACCAAGATAGATGCCTGCGTTGATGATGGAGCCGGCGATGCCCGTCGTGCCCGGCTTGGTCGAATCGAACGCGATTGCATAGACGAGCGTGTACGGCGCATTCAGCGCGCATCCGGCAAAGAGTTGGATCGCGATCAGGGTTCCCAGGCTCATATACGAATACTTGAACAGCAGCATTCCGATTGCGAGCCAGACGAACACCACCATCAGACACAGCTTGCGGCCGATGCGATCCGAAATCCATCCCCAGACGATCTGGCCGATCCCCCCGGTGATCGTGAACAGCACGCTATATGCGGCAGCCTCCGCAAAGTTGTAGTGCGCAACGAACGCCAGATACTGGGGCAACCAGAAGCTGATGCCGAAATACCCGACGATGGCCAGCAGCGAGACCAGTGCGATGACGGAGATATTCGGATTTTTCATCGCAACCCCGAACGAGCCTTTCGGGGCGCCCGCTCCATGCTCGAGGTCTGCCGTCAGCGGGGGCGTCTCGCCTGCCGCAGCGATATGCGCATGCAACCGGTCATATCGCTTCTCGCTGCAGTACCACCAATACATCGCGAATACGATGATCATCGGGATCGGGAACAGCAAAAAGGCCATACGCCAGTTCTCCGGTCCGTAGATGCTCAACAGTCCGCTGATGGCGAACCCACCCAACAACGTGCCCCACGGATACCCCGTGTGGTGAATGCCGAGCGCGAGACCTCGCCGCTCCTTCGACCACCATTCGGCAAGCGACGTGACTTCGATCGATTCGCCTGCTCCGCCGAACGCGTGTGACAGAACCTGCAACGTAATCAGCACGCCCAGCGTTCCCGTCAACAGATTGAACCCCGTCAGGAATGTAAATAACGTGTAGCCGACGACAATCGGAAGATGACGGTACTTGCGCCGCCAGCCATGCCCGCCCTTGTCAGCCCACACCATCGCCGGGATCGCGATCAGTGCGGTCGACATCGTGATGATGGCGGCGTACAGCCCGATCGTCGTCGCACTCGTGCCGAATTCCTTCGTGATCGAGGGTAAGACGGCAAAGAACATCTGGCGCGAGTTGGCGTCCATCGCGTAGACGAGCCACAGCAGCAACAACGCCATCCAGGATTCCTTCGCGATCTTGCGCGTGCCCGTCGCCGATCCGGCGCGCGCCGGCGCCGCTCCGCTATCCATCGTTTCCATGTACTCCTCTCCTCTTCTCTTCTATCAGGGTGGCGGCCGCTCTGCGAAATACGCGTCATTGCGCGTGACTGCCGACGAACAAATGAAGCGCTTCATAAAACGACTGCATCGACGCGCATCGGTTGGGCCATCGTCGTTGCTGCACGTCTCCCGTGTCGATTACCTGAAACAGCACGAGTGCGCGTGGCCGACGGTCATGTGTCCGCCACTGCGCCGCGAGTCGGTTCGTCGTCGCGCGCCTACTTGAGCACGACCGGATTCACCGGCGCGCCCGTCCCGCCGACCACCTTCAACGGTGCGGCCGTATAGAGAAACGTGTATTGCCCGTCTTGCGCGCAATCGTCGGCAAGCGGATCGAGCTGCGCGATTTCGGTCATCGTGATGCCCAGGTTCCGCATCAGTGCGTTATGCAACGGCAAGTCGACGCCGGAAACGGGATCGGTCGTCACTTCGTTTGCGATCGTGTCCGTAACGAGATTCGGGATCTCCATGTCGTGGAACCACTGAACGAGCTCACGACTGTACGTGAGGCCAGGCTCCTTGAAGTTTGCGTAGAATTCCGCGCGATCCCGTTTGTAGAACGAGCCGATCCACCCGGTGCGGATCACGAGAATGTCGCGCTTCTCGATCGAAACGCCCTGCGCATCGGCCGCGGCCATCAGATCGAGATGCGTAAACGTCTCACCCGGATCTAGCACTTCCTTCTTGCGGTAGCGCGCGATGTCGATCAGCACGCCGCGCCCCACGACGCCGCGCTCGCCGATCGGACACACGCTCGCCTTCGCGAGGCTACCGATCGTCGTCTCCGCGTCGTAGCCGTTCCAGATCTGATCGTCGTACCAGACGTGGCCAAGCGCGTCATACTGCGTCGAACCCTGCAGATACATGAACATGACGTCGTCTGCATATTGATATGAACCGGGAAATTTCGGCCCCTTGCCGCAGCAATATTGCCCGCGGTCCATCACGTTCATACGCTTGGCGCCCTGACGCCCCGGCCACACGGGATCGCCGTCCGGATCGCCCATGCGCACCTGAAGCGTGAACGACTTGCCCTGCTTCACGGTCGCGATTCCCTTGAGCGCTTCCGTGGCCGTCAGATAGTTCAATGCGCCGACTTCGTCGTCGGGCCCCCACTTCCCCCAGTTCTTCGGCGAGTCTGCGAGCAGTTCTCGAACGTGCGGTACGTTCCTGGCTTCCATGTCTTCCTCCGTGCTGCGATGGTGCATGCCGTGACATGCGATGATTGGAATTACGTGTTTTCGTGTGACAGCCGCGCTAGTCGACCGATCTGGTTTGCGCGGTTCAGTCCTTCCGCCAGGCGATCCGCCGTCAGCGCGGGCAACATGTTGCTGCTGTAGCGGGTTGCGAGCGTCGCGCCGACGACGATCGACATTTCGTCGGTCGTAAGCGGTGCGGACTGTCCGAGCTGATCGAAAGTGACGGGCAGGTGCACGGCAAGCAACAGCTCGAGCAGCGCGCGGACCTCGACGTCGCTGCGTTTCTCGATCAGCAACTGAACCAACGTACCGAATGCGACCAGTTCACCGTGCAGCGCCGCGGCCATCACGGGAATTGCCGTCAGCCCGCGGATCAGCGCATGCGCGAGGGAAAGTCCGCCGCTCTCGAAACCGATGCCGCTCAAGAGCACCGTCGCCTCGACCACGCGCTCCACGCTTTCATCGACCTGCCCTGCAGATACCGACCGATATGCGGTTGGTCCGAGTTCGACGAGCGTGTCATAGGTTGCATCGGCGAGCAGCAGCGCGGTATGCAGCGCCGGCGTGCCGAAGGAGTTCTTGCCGCCTGCACCGTGGCACTGGCGCGCCTCGAATTTCTTGCTGATGGCGTCACCGATCCCTGCCGAAAAGAAACGCGCGGGTGCTTGCGCGATGATCTTCGTATCGACGATGACGGCCGCCGGATTGCATGTCAGATACTCGACTCCGGTTACCTTATGCTGGTCGTCGTACAGCACGATAAGGCGACTGGTCGGCGAATCGTTCGAAGCCACGGTCGGGCAAATCACCACTGGCAACCCGAGGCTGGCCGCCACGCCCTTGGTGGAGTCGATGGTCTTTCCGCCGCCCAGGGCGACCATCACGTCGGGTTCCACGGGCCTTGCCTCGACAACAAGAGCGTCGATCGCGGATTTCGAGCATTCGCCCGGAAACGCGATGCGCCGATGAGCGAGCCCGGCATCGGCCAGCGCGCGCTCGGCAACCGGCCAGACCTTCTCACCGACGATCGCGTCGCATAGTGTCAACGGGCGCCGAAACCCCATCCTGCTGAGTTCACGCCCCAACTCGAGCAATGCATCCGGGCCTTGGACATACTGGCCCGGAAATCCCATCGTACGTAGCATCTCTGAATCCTCGCTTGTTGGACCGGGTTTGCCGCGTCAGGTCATCAGCCAGCCGCCGGCCACGTCGATCACCTGACCTGTCACGAAGCTCGCATCCATCGAAGTCAGGAACGCGCAGACGGCCGCGACTTCATCCGTGGTCCCAAGGCGACGCAGCGGGGTAGCGTTCACCACGGCCGAATTAGCGTCGCTGGAGACGGTACGAAGCAACGGCGTGTCGATGCGGCCGGGAGACAGGCCGTTGACTGTGATTCCGTGCGGCCCCAGCTCACCGGCAAGGTGACGGGTGAACGCGATGAGCGCGCCTTTCGTCGCACTGTAGTGAGCGCCGACGATGTCGAGATATGCCTTGCCGGCGACGGACGACATCATCACGATTCGGCCGAACTGGTTCTTCACCATCGCAGGCGACGCGACGCGGCAGAAATGGAACGCGCTGTTCAGGTTGACGTCGACGACACGCGCCCACTCGGATTGGTCCATCTCGAAGATGCGCTTCGGCGAGCCGTCGTGTTTCGGCGAGATGCCGGCATTCAACACCAGTGTATCGATCGATCCGAACGCGGCGGACACAGCGTCCACGGCACGCTCGCAGTCCTCGTACTTGCCGACTTCGGCGGCCACGAAGTGCACGTCGGCGCCATTTCGTTGCCACTGATCGACCTTCTCTCGCCCGAGCCGCTCGTCAAAGTCCACCACGCCAACGCGTGCGCCGGCGCTGATGTACCGCTCGACAATCGCCGAGCCGATACCGCCGACCCCGCCCGTCACCAACACAACTCGCCCTTGATGATTCATTTCGTCACCGTACTGTTTTGCACGCTGGCGGACTCGCTTCGCGGCGGTCCGCACAACCCATGTCGATCGCTGGAATCGGCTATGATTCCAGCATTATTGAAGCGCTTCATTTTTGTAATGAAACAAGCCACCCTGAAAAATCCTGAAACGATGGAGGTTCGATGTCTCACACAAATATGAAGCGCTTCAATTATTGGCTCAGCGTCAGCCCCTGTCGACGCACGTTTACCCGTAGGGCACAATGACTAATCCGGGTCTTCAACTTTGCAATAATTGCAGTCATGAAAGATTTCGACTCCCCCCGCCCAACCCTCGAGGATGTCGCGAGGCTCGCAGGAGTCTCGCTCGGCAGCGCGTCCCGCGCCCTCTCCGTGCCGGACCAGGTCAAGCCGAAGACGCTTGCCCTGGTCAAGCGCGCCGTGGAGCAACTCGGCTATGTGAGCAACGGCGCCGCGCGCGCGCTCGCTTCCAGGAAGACCCGGACGATCGGCGCGATCTATCCGACGATGCACAACCCGGCGTTCGTCCAGTCCCTCGATACGCTCCAGCGCACCCTGTGGGATTTCAATTACCAGGTCGTGCTTGCCAGCCACGAATACAACCCTGAACGGGAGTACGACGTCGTGAAGGCGGTGGTCGAGCGCGGCGTGGACGGTGTCGTCCTGGTCGGGACAGCGCACGAAGACCGGGTGTTCGACCTGATGCGCCAGCGACGTATCCCGCTCGTCCTGACTTGGGAAAACGACGAGCCGCGCTATGGCGAGTGCATCCACTTCGACAATCGGCAGGCGACCTACCTGATGACGAAGGAGGTCCTCAAACGAGGACATGAGCGCATCGCGACGATTTGCGGCTCTCTGGAACATAACAAGCGAGCGCGCCAGCGCGTGGCCGGCATAGCGGATGCAATGAAGGAAGCCGGACTCGAACTCGATCCGGACTGCGTGATCGAGGAGCCTTTTTCGATCGAAGGCGGACGCGACGGGGTACGCCGCGTCATCGCGATGGACAAGCGGCCGACCGTCCTGATCTGCCACACCGACCTTCAGGCGATCGGCGCATTGCACGAGTGCGGCGAGCACGGCATTCGCGTCCCGGAAGACATGTCGATCACCGGGATGGACGATATCGAGTTGGCAGCCATCATGAAGCCGCCTCTCACGACCATCCGTGTCCCGACGCGGGAAATCGGCGTCCTCGCCGCGCGACGCATCGTCGGCCTGGCAGAAAAGCGCACCTTCGACGACCCGCAAGCCGTCGCCGCGGAAATCGTGTTGCGCGACAGCCTCGGCGACGTTCCCGCCAGCGTCCGACGCCCAGCCACGCCTCGGCGCACACGCAAGCAGGCATGAGGAAAGCGCCGAATGGCGCTCTCCCCATAAACGACGACCTTATCGGATGAACTGCTCCACGTAGTCGGCGCCAAGACCGGCTTTTTCATAGTACCGCCGGGCGGCCTCGATCTTCGTGAATACGTCCTCGTAGCCGACTGCGACGCCTTGCGGGTCGACGTACGTATAACCGCCCGTTACGTGAAACCAGGTGATCATTTCGTCGACGCCTTCGGGCACGTAAAGCGTATGCGTTTCCCCGGCAGGCTCATAGGCATAACCTCCCTCCTCGGCCACCCAATCATGCTCCAGGTAGTACCAGCGTCCCTTCAGCACGATTGCGTGAACCGGGCCGGTATGCCGATGGCGCGAAAGAACGCCGGCCTGACGCACCCGCAGCAGATTCACGTAGTAACCCTGGCTTGCACAGAGCAGCAGCGGCTTGAACGAGACGGTCTGCGTCGTCGGCACCCACAGATTGTCGTCTTCCAGCCATTTGCCCAGGACGCCGGGGTGAACGATATCCGGAGACATGAAAGGGACCTGCGGCAATGCGTACGGGACAGCGAGTTCGTCGGGTTTGCGTTCGAGCGTAGTGGACATCGTTGAGCTCCGGGTGAACATCGAGACGGTAGTGAGGGACGCTTCATTCAGCCAAATATGAAGCGCTTCATATTTAGAGCGCCAATCTTGTTTCGGAAGCGCTTGGGTTGTCAGTATATTTGAAGCGCTTCATATTTTCAAACACTCATGAACCGAACGACCGTGAAGGCCGCGCCGGTCGTCGATCGGCGCCCCTCCGGCGCCCGGGAATCGGGCGCCCTGCGCCGTGCGGACGTCCAGCTAACGTGTATCGATCGTCCCCCGCCGGTTGGGCAGCCCCAGCGGCTTTCCAGCGATGGCCCAAGTTGCTATTTGTCGACCGATAGATAACAATGACAGCGGATCAGGAGCCCAATCATGCCAAAGCCCAAGCGCGTCAGTTCCGTCACCCCCGCTCACCCGGAGCCGGTGAAGCACGCGAGTTCGACGGTCGGGCGGCGCCTTGCTCCCGAGGAACGCGAACAGCAGATCGTGGACAAGGCGATCGAGCATTTCGCAACGCACGGCTTTTCTGGCAGCACGCGCGAACTGGCCCGCGAGATTGGCGTCACGCAGCCCCTGCTGTATCGTTATTTCCCGAGCAAGGATGCCCTCATCGATCGCGTATACAGCGAAATCTACAAGTGGGACCCCACCTGGGAAAAGCAGATCTCGGACCGCACGATTCCGCTGCAGGAGCGCCTGTCAGGATTCTATCGGTCGTATGCACACACCATTCTCCAGCGAGAATGGATACGCACCTTCATCTTCGCAGGCCTCAGTCGAGAAGGCATCAACACGAAATATCTGACGAAGCTGCGCGAGCGCGTCTTTTTGCCGGTTTTGCGTGAGCTGCGCAGTGCCTATGACATTCCCGACCCGGCGAGTAAGGCTCAGCTCGACGCCGAGATCGAGCTGATCTGGAATCTCCATGCGAGCATTTTTTATATCGGTGTTCGAATGTGGGTATACGGGTTGCCCGTACCGGAAGACGTCGATACGCTGGTCGATCGACAGGTCGACGTGTTCCTGAACGGAACGCCGGCAACGCTGAAAAAGATGCGTGCGCCGTCACGCGCGTCGCGCCGCAAGTCCGCATAGGTTTCACCCAATCCGCAATCAACTTCTCCGTACTCGTTTGCCTGCGCCGCGGTCGGATCGCTCGCCCTCGATGTGCGATCAGCGAATCTGTCAGGGCGTGCACGCAAGACGCTTGATCCGCTCGACGCTCAGTGCCGCCGTGCTCCACCGCTCCGGATTCTGAACGCTTTCCGCTGCTGTCTGTGCCGCTTCTGATCATTGCTTCCAGAAGTATCCTTTCGCCAGATGTTCTCGTCTGCTGGCATCGGCCGACGATCGTGCAGCATGCTGCCACCATCGTTCGATGTGCGTCACGCACGCCATGCCTGACATACAGGGTGGCGCAATCACCGATCACGGCGGGACAGGTTCTCGCCACCCGGTCGACAGTCCATCGGACAGAGTCGAACGCTCGAACTTCGTGTCGCTGGTGGCAAGTCATCACACATCCGGCCCATCGCACTGGGTTGGACCAAGACCCATAGCCTGTCACCTGTTCACTCCCCATAACGGGTAAACACCGACGCACATCTCGCTCTACGAAAAATCGACTCGCCCTATAATTTATCAAACGATAACTTATCGATTGATAAATTAAGGAAGCGCAAATGACCATCACCAAGCTTGCCCACTACTCGATCCGTACAACCGATCTGGAGAAGTCGAGGCAGTTCTATACGCAGGTTCTCGGCTTCCGCGAGGGCTTCCGTCCCCCGTTCAATTTTCCGGGCATCTGGCTCTATAACGGCGATGACGAATCCGAGTTCGGCGTCGTCCACATCATCGGCATCGACCCGAACGACCCGGAAGGGCTGATTGCCTATCTCGGCGACAAGGACCTACCGCAAACGGGCACGGGCACCGTCGACCACATCGCGTTTCTCGCGACCGGCCTCGAACAATTCTGGACGAAGCTGCGCGATGCCGGCTACGCGTGGCGCGACCGTACGGTCCCGAGTCTCGGCCTGCATCAAGTGTTCGTCGAGGATCCGTCGGGCGTGACCATCGAAGTGAATTTCCCGGCAGACGAGGCAATCGCACTCAAGCAAGCCACGCCGGCGGCCACCACGGAAAAGTAAGGAGGAGTCCAAAATGCAACGCAACCACACCGATAGCCGCAAGGCTTTCATCGTCGGCGGCTCGCTCGGCGGACTTTTCGCGGCAAACCTGCTGCTTCGAAGCGGTTGGAACGTTACCGTTCTCGAGCGCTCGCCCGATGAACTCTCGGGGCGCGGCGCCGGCATCGTCACGCATCCCGAACTGTTCGATGCGTTGACTGCGGCCGGCGTCGTGGTCAATGAAGACATCGGCGTCACGGTGCACAGCCGGATCACGCTGAATGCGGACGGCAGTTCAGCTGGCACGTGTCCGTTGACGCAGACCCTCACGGCGTGGAGCAAGATGTTTCACGTCCTGCGCTCCGCACTGCCCGACACGTGCTACCGATCGGGCGCCATCGTCGAGGACGTCGTCAGCTTCGAAGGCCACGCCGAAGTCAAACTGTCCGATGGCGACACGCTGCAGGCTGACCTCGTCGTCGCGGCCGACGGGTTTCGCTCGGCGATCCGCCAGAAATTCCTGCCCGATGTGCCCTTGCAGTATGCCGGCTACATTGCGTGGCGCGGACTGGTCGACGAACGCGACTTGTCCCCGCAAACATGGGACACCCTCTTCGACAAGTTCGGTTTCTGCCTTCCGTCCGGCGAGCAAATGCTCGGCTATCCGGTCGCGGGCCCGGGCAACAGCACGCAGCCCGGAGAACGCCGCTACAACTTCGTGTGGTACCGGCCAACCGACGAAACGGTCGCGTTGCGTGATCTGCTGACCGACGCGACGGGCAAATACCACGCGAACGGCATTCCGCCGCACCTGATTCGCGCCGATGTCCTCGCCGACATGCGCGACGCGGCACACGGCCTCCTGTCTCCGGAATTTTCGGAAGTTGTAGCCAAGACGAAGCAGCCGCTGTTCCAGCCGATCTACGACCTAGAGGCAACGCGACTCGTATTTGATCGCGTCGTACTGCTCGGCGATGCCGCCTTCGTCGCTCGTCCGCATTGCGGCATGGGTGTCACCAAAGCGGCTGGAGACGCGATGCAACTTGCGCGCTCGTTGGCCACAAGCGCCAGCATCGGCGACGCGCTCGCGGATTACGAGCATCAGCGCCTGCAGTTCGGCACGGCGATCGTCGAACATGCCCGCCACCTCGGTGCATACATGCAGGCACAAATGAAAAGCCAGATCGAGCGCGACATGGCCGAGAAGTACCGGACTCCCGAAGCAGTCATGCGGGAAACAGCGGTCGCCCCGCAACTTTGATGCAAACGTGCGGATTGGCTAACCGGCCGTCAGAGCCGGTACCGCCGCATCGAAACGATTAGCCACCACCTGGAGGAAGACGATGACAAACGCGACGGCGTATTCGAGTGCTGCTCAGCCCTCGATGCCGAGACAAGGACCGGCAACGGCACCGGCGATTCTCGCCGACATTCGGTTTCGTCAGCTCGTACGGAGCCGGCGCCGGTTTTCATGGACGTTGACCGTGAGCATGCTCGCGGCCTACTTCGCATTCATTCTGCTGATCGCGCTCGCGCCACGCGTATTGGGCACGCCGATCGTTGCAGGCCATCCGACCACATGGGGCATTCCGATCGGCGTCGGCATGCTCGGGTTCACGTTCGCCCTGGTCGCGATATACGTGCACCGTGCCAATACGGTTTTTGACGCCGCACTCGACGCCATTCGTCGCAAGGAGCAATCATGAAGATCGTCAAAATGCTGCCGTGCGTCGCGGTGTTTCCGTCGGCCTTAGCATGGGCTAGCCCGGCCATCAGCGGCCCGGTCTCGACGGCGTCGCATCAGACGCGCAATCCGATCGCCATCGCGATGTTCATCGCATTCGTCATGGCGACACTGGTGATCACGCGTTGGGCTGCCGGCAAGAACAACGGGGTCGCCGATCACTATGCGGCCGGCGGCAAGATTACCGGCCGTCAGAACGGTTGGGCAATCGCCGGCGACTACATGTCGGCCGCATCGCTGCTCGGCATCTCATCGCTGGTATTTTCCAAAGGCTACGACGGGCTCATCTATTCTGTCGGCTTCCTCGCGAGCTGGCCGATCATCCTCGCACTGATCGCAGAGCCACTGCGCAATCTCGGACGATTCACCTTTGCTGACGTCGTATCGTACCGCCTTCAGCAGCGCCCGGTCAGAACGTTCTCCGCGATCAGCTCACTCGTCATCGTGCTGCTGTATCTCGTGTCACAGATGATCGGTGCCGGCAAGCTCGTTCAACTGCTCTTCGGCATTCACTATCTTCCGGCCGTAATCATCGTCGGCGTGCTGATGGTCGTCTACGTGTTCTTCGGCGGGATGCTCGCTACGACGTGGATCCAGATCATCAAGGCTGTCTTGCTGCTCTCGGGATGCGCATTCATGGCGTTCATGGTGTTGCGTCATTTCACCTTCAACCCGGACGCCCTCTTCGCAGCCGCCGTGCAGGCACACCCGGGACACGATGCGATCATGAGCCCGGGCGGGCTGATTCATGATCCGGTTTCAGCCGTATCGCTCGGCCTGGCATTGATATTCGGTACCGCCGGACTTCCGCACATCCTGATGCGCTTCTTTACCGTTGCCGATGTGAAGGAGGCACGCAAGAGCATTCTTCATGCAACCGGCATCGTCGGCATCGGCTATGCGTTGATCGTGATCATCGGCTTCGGCACCATCGCGCTCGTGTCGTCCGACCCGACCTACCACGACGGCCAGGGCGCGCTGATCGGCGGTGTGAACATGGTCGCTATCCATCTGGCGCATGCGGTCGGTGGCGACCTCTTCCTGGGATTCATCTGCGCGGTCACGTTCTCGACCATTCTGGCGGTCGTGTCGGGGCTCACGCTGGCGGGTGCATCGGCAGTGTCCCACGACCTGTATGCGAATGCGTTTCGGCAAGGACGCGCAACCGAGAAGGAAGAGCTGAACGTTTCGCGCATCACGACCCTCGTGTTGGGCGTACTCGCGACCTTGCTGGCGATCGCATTCGAAAACCAGTACATCGCGTTCGTCGTCAGCCTGGTCTTTTCGATTGCCGCGAGTTCGACATTTCCCGTGCTGCTGCTGTCGATCTACTGGCGCGGCCTCACGACACGAGGCGCTGTAATGGGCGGCATGCTGGGGTTGCTGACCGCGGTCGTCCTGACCATTCTCAGCCCGACGGTCTGGGTCCAGGTTCTCGGTCACAGCCACGCAGTCTATCCGTATGAATACCCCGCCCTGTTCTCGATCATCGCTGCTTTTTCCGGCATCTGGCTGTTCTCCGTGACCGACCGTTCGGCGAACGGGAACCGCGAACGCGCCATGTTCGACGATCAACTCGTGGTATGCGAGACAGGCTCGCCCTCGCCCATCCCCGCAAATCACTGACGCACGTTCAGCGGAGCGCTTATGCGGCGGAATCACTGCTCTGCGCTCCGTTGCTTGACCATAAAAGACAACATCGACATTAGGAGATCCGGATGACGTCCTCGACTTCTCGCCCTCGAAACAAGGGCAACAGCCTGAAAAAAACGCCGCCCCCCATCAAGACGGCAACAGCGCTCTCGGTACTCGCCGCCATGGGCGTCACGCCGATGGCATTCGCTCAAAGCAGCGTATCCTTTTACGGCATCATTGATCCAGCACTCGTCTACGTAAGCAATGCGCAAACCAACAAGGCCGGTGGCGTGCTCCACGGCGCCCATCAGTTTTCGATGCAAGACGCATCGACTTCGGCGTACATCGGCAGCCGATTCGGCTTTCGTGGCGTTGAAGATCTGGGCGGCGGAACGAACGCGATCTTCACGCTGGAGAACGGCTTCAACGTTACAAATGGTGCGCTCGGTCAGGGTGGTCTGCTATTCGGTCGCCAGGCATTCGTTGGCCTGTCGAACGGACGGATCGGCTCGATCACGGCCGGGCGGCAATACTCGTCGTTCGCAGATTATCTGTTCCCTTTGACACCGGTCAGCCAATGGGGCGGCTTCATCACCGCACATCCGGATGACATCGACAATCTCGGGTTGACCGTCCGCCAGAACAACGCACTGAAAATCTCTTCACCGATCTGGAACGGCTTCTCCGCCAACGCGATGTATGCCTTTGGTGGAGTTGCCGGAAGCATGTCCACGAATCAGGTCGTGTCGGTCGGCGCCGGATATACAGGCGGCCCGCTCAAGGTCGGCATCGGATACCTGAGCGCGTTTGACCCGAACATCTCGATGTGGGGCGGACAGCCCAATGCCGGCGGCGTCACCGCCAACAATATCGGATCGCTCGGGTCCGCGACGACGCCGGAAAAGAACCCCGTCATCGCCGGTTACGCGTCCGCGCATCGCGAGGAGGTGTTCGGTGCCGGGGCAGCCTATACGCTCGGTCGTACGACGCTCGGCGTGCTCTATACCAATACGCGTTTTGTCGGCCTTGGCTCGGCCTCCGGTCCGAATCCGCTCGGATATCAGGGTAGCGCCGCGTTCAACACGATTGAACTGAGCGCTTCCTGCCGGGTCTTGCCGGAAACCTCTGTCTCGGCATCGTATGCGTACACGACAACGAGCGGTCCGAATACAAACAAAGCCCACTACAATCAAGTGAACGCCGGTGTTCACTACTTTCTGTCAAAGCGCACCGACGTCTATATGGTCGGCGCGTATCAACGGGCATCCGGCGTAGACTCACTCGGACAGACGGCAGTCGCTTCCGTCAACGGAATGACACCGTCGTCCACGCGTCAGCAATTCGTCGATACGGTTGGTATCACCCACCGGTTCTGAGATCGATCGGCCAGTTCAGAGAACTACGAGCATCCCGCTTCGGCATAATGAAGCGGGATGTATCTGATCCGAATGCAGTGCGACCAGACTTCGAGCTATCCCCAATGCGGCAACGTTATCCGTGAAGCGTTCGGGGCGGTTTGCAGCTCAATCAACCGATTCCGAGGCACCGACAGGACGCGTCGATCAGACTGGCGGAGCGCCTTCGATGCCGACCTCACGATGGCCTGATGGCTCGTTCTCGCTGCCGCGCCCGATCCGCCTGCTCATCCGGAGCAGAACGACGAGCCCCACCGCACCGACTGCGGCAATCAGCAGCAAGCCGGCGCTATAGCTCCCCGTCCTGTCGCGAATGACGCCCATCAAAACGGATTGCACGAACCCGGACAGATTGCCGATCGAACTGATCATTGCAATGCCGGCAGCACCTACGGTCGACCGCGTTAGAAGGTTCGGCAAGGTCCAGAAGACCGGCAGCGCCGACATCAGACCGAGCGCGGAAACGGAGAAGGCGACGATCTTTGCGATCGGCGATGGGACAAACACTGCCGCTATCAGACCGGCGACAGCCAGCCCCAGCGCGATGAGAGCATGGCCGCGGCGCTCCTGATGGCGATCGGAACTGCGCCCCCACAGCACCATCCCAACGGCGCCGATCAGGAACGGAGCAGCAGTCGCGAAACCGGTCTGGATGATGCTCAGGTGCGCCTCCTTCATGATTTGCGGCAGAAAGAACGCCAACCCGTATGAAATGCCGGCCAGGCAGAAGTAGATATACGCGAGCCCCCACAGCTTCGCGTCTCGGAGAATCGGCAGGATGCTTTCATGCCGATGCCCGCCCCCATGCGCCCGCTCGGCGGCGAGTGTCGTGACCAGCCAGCGCTTCTCCTCGTCGCTCAACCACTCGGCACCCTCGGGTTTGTCGCGTAGCACCTTGAACACCACCAGTGACAGGACCAGCGCGGGCATCGCCTCGACGATGAACATCGTCTGCCAGCTCTTGAGTCCCCAAAAACCGGAACCGTTGATCAGAAACGCGGATACCGGCGCCCCGATGACGCTTGCCATTGGTATCGCCACCATGAACGTGCCGACGTAAGTCGCTCGCCAGCGACTCGGCACCCAGAGCGTCAGGAAGAAGATGATGCCGGGGAAGAAGCCGGCCTCCGCGGCGCCCAGCAGCAATCGAACGGCATACAGGCTCATCTCGCCCTGGACAAGCGCCATGGCCGCCGAGAGGATTCCCCAGGTGAACATGATGCGGGCGATCCAGCGACGGGCACCGAAGCGTTGCAATGCAATATTGGAAGGAATCTCGAACGCGAAATACGTGATGAAGAACAGTCCCGCGCCGAGCCCGAACGCGGCATTGGACAATCCTAGATCCTGATTCATCGTCAGCGCGGCATAGCCGACATTGACGCGGTCAAGATGGGAAACGACATAGCAGACAAGCAGCAACGGCAAGAATCGCCGCAAGACCTTGCTCATGCAACGTTGATCGACGGCATCCATGTCTCTTCCATCCTTCGCATATGTTGCCGCCGGGCACGGGCGATACCGGCTTCGACTGTACGAGCCGGGTATCGCCCTGCCGGGCAGCTTGTTGTGGTGGGCGTTCGAATGCGTCCGTCGGATCAACTGTCGTAACGAGGCAGCTCGCGTTCCACAAGCCTGACGGCGGCGTCGAACCCGACCTGCTGATAGCTCTGCACTCCTCCGGTATCGATCGCGTCATCCGCGATATCGAGCTTCGCGAACTGGTCGGACGTATGCTTGCGCACGACTTCCGGCGGATAGATCAGTTTGCTGCCGCCTGCCAGGGCTGCAATTTGGGCCTGGCACGCGCGCTCCAGGTAATAGATGACGGTCCACGCGTCCGCTACCGTATTGCCTGCCGCCAGAAGCCCATGGTTGCGGAGAATCATCGCCTTGTTATCGCCGAGATCGGAGACCAATCGGGCACGCTCGTCCGCGTCCGATGCGATGCCTTCGTAGTTGTGGTACGAGAGTCGTCCGTAGAATTTCAACGCATGCTGGCTGATCGGCAGCAGCCCCTCCTCCTGTGCAGAAACGGCAATCCCGGCTGCCGTGTGGGTATGGATTACACAGGCGACGTCATGTCGCGCCATGTGCACGGCCGAATGGATCATGAAGCCCGCCTTGTTCACACGTTGACGCCGGTCGGACCGTGCGTCCACGATGTTGCCGTCCATGTCGATCTTGACCAGACTGGACGCCGTGATCTCATGAAACATCTGGCCGTACGGGTTGATCAGAAAGTGGTGTGCGTCCGTACCGGGAACGCGTGCGCTGATATGGGTGTAAATGTGGTCGGTCATCCGGTGATACGCGATCACCCGGTACAGCGCTGCGAGTTCGCAGCGAATCTTCCATTCCGTGTCACTGTATTCGTATGCCATCGTTGTCTCCTTTTGATTGTCCTGACATGCTCGAAACGTATGCGCATGAACGGGCGTCAGTGCAACGCCCGCCCCTTCCGACGATGATGCGTGTCGCGCTCTCAAGCGACACGGGCAAGGTCACTCGCCTCGCCAGACCGGTGAGCGCTTGCCGATGAATGCGTCGACTCCTTCCTTCGCATCGCGACTGGACCAGAGGCGGCTAATCGCCGGATGTGCCCAAAGCGCCGGATTTGCAACGCCGGCCATCACGGGGGTTTGGCCGACAACCTCGATCGTGGCGGCAATCGCAACCGGTGAACATTCGAGAATCGACGTCGCGTAGCGCATCGCCGCATCCATGAGCCGATCCGGCGGTACGACTTCGTTTACGAGCCCGAAGCGCAGCGCGGTTTCCGCGTCGATCGACGCACCAGTCAGCAGCATCTGCATCGCGAACTTCACCGGAATATGCTGCGCGAGGCGCTGCAGGCCGCCTTCGATCGCAGCGAGACCGACTCTCGGCTCGGGAAGGGCAAAACGCGCGGTATCCGCGGCAACGGCAAGGTCGCATGCGAGAAGAATCTCCACGCCGCCGCCTAGCGCAACGCCGTTGACCGCCGCGATGACAGGCTTGCGCCGCTGAAAGCGCCGGCTGAGCCCCGCGAATCCGGAAAGCGGTTTCTTCGCCGGGTCGAGATCGTCCTTGATGTCGCTGCCCGCACAGAACGCTTGGGGCCCCCGTCCGGTAACGACGGCCACCCGTAGCGATGCGTCTGCTTCGAAGCCGTCGAAGATCCGCGCGAGCTCGTGATGCGCATCGACATTCAGTGCATTCCGGAAATCAGGACGATCGATGGTGACTACGAGTACCTGATTGCGGACTTCGCATGTAGTAAACCGGAGTGTCATGAGCCCATTCCCGCGTCGATCCTGAAGTACCCGTCGTCGATGACGACCGCATTGCGCAACGGGGCACGTACCCGGAACCGAACAGCGGCCGGTTGTGATTGCCATAAGTCGAGCATCAGGTCGTCGCCCGGATAGACGGGGGCGGTAAAGCGAACGCGCATCTCGCGCACCGAGCCCGGATCGTTTCCTGCGATCGCCCGGACGAGTGCATGCCCGGCCATCCCGAACGAACACAGGCCGTGCAGGATCGGGCGTTCGTATCCCATCGTGGCAGCGACGGCCGGATCGACGTGCAGCGGGTTGTCATCGCCGCTTAGGCGATAGATCAACGCCGTATTCGGCGCGACGCGGAGTGGAATCTTTCGATGCGCGTCCTCGGTGGGCATCGGTTCTCTCTCCACGCGCGGGAACGCAGGCCCGCCCCACCCGCCGTCGCTTCGACAGAGCTCGGTGCTCGTGACCGATGCGATCGGCGTGCCGGTATCCGCGTCGATGATGTCACGGGACGTCGTCAACACGGCACCCCGGTCCGGCCCGCGGTCGTAAAGCCCGACGACGCGCGTCCGCCCGACAACCGTTCCTTCGGCACGGATCGGTCGATGAACGACCAGTTTCTGTTCGACGTGCAGCACGGCGCGCCAGTCGATTCCCGTTTCGGGCCGGCGAATCCAGAAACCCGGGTAGCCGAGCACGACGGCCATGGTCGGCAACGCGCTCAACGCCTCTTCGTAGACGTATGGGAGATCGTCGGTATCGTGCGGGACTGTGCCGGCTCCGACGCCCAGCGCATAGAGAATCGTGTCCCGCTTCGTATACCGATGCGGCACATCTGCGAATGTCCAGTTCGCCAAGGCGGCGTGGTCGATAGCCAATTCACTCCTCCGTTCTCGTGTCATCGCAGGGAATTGATCGTGGCGCCGATCTCTGGCGCGGCGTCGCGCCCCGATATGTCCGCATGTCCTCCGTCGCTGTCGGCAACCGCGATATTCTCGAGATACGTTTCGCGGGCAGCGGCGACGGCTATCAGCGAAAGCAGCCCGCCGATCATGATGTAGAGCGCCAGCGGCCACGACGCACCGCTCGACGCGAACAATGCTGCCGCGACAAACGGGACGGGCCCGCTCGTGATCAGGCCGCCGACTTGATATCCGATTGCGGACCCCGTGTAACGCAGGCGCGTTTCAAATTGCTCCGGCATGAAGCTCGCAATCGGGCTGTAGGTACTGGCATGCAGAAGGGGCAGCGCCAGCATCAACGCCAGAAAGACGAATACCGGCTTGCCGCTGTCGATCAGCCAGAAGAACGGATAGGCCGACAGGACAACGAGCAGCGAGCCGACCAGCAGCACCGGGCGACGCCCGTACCGGTCGGCCAGCAATGCGAACAGCGGAATCGTGAAGATCTGCACGAACGAGGCCGCACAGATCGCGCCCAATACGATGTCTCTGGAAATTCCCGTGCGTTCGGGCGCGTAACGGAGGATGAACACCGTCGCCAGGTAGAACAGGATGTTCGGCGACGCGATCGCAAAGATCGTCACGAGCAGCGGCCTGGGCGCGGTTCGGACCACGTCGACGACGGGAAAGCGCGCTTCCTGCTTGTGCTCCCTCACCGCGGCGAACGCAGGCGTTTCCTCGATCTTCATGCGGATATAGAGGCCGAGCAGCACCAGCACCGCGCTGCCGATGAAGGGCACGCGCCAGCCCCAGCTCATCATGTCGTCGGCGGGGAGTTTCTGGACCAGGTAGAAGGATGCCGTCGCCAGCACGAGCCCGGCCGGAATCCCGCACTGCGGCCAGCTTCCGTAGAACGCCCGTTTGCGCGGCGGCGCATGCTCGACCGCCATCAGCACCGCACCGCTCCACTCCCCGCCGATCGCGATGCCCTGCAGGATGCGAAAGAACACCAGCAGCACCGGTGCCAGGATTCCCACCTGGTGATAGGTGGGCAGCAGGCCGACCATGGCCGTGGATACCCCCACGATCGACAGGCTGATCACGAGCATCGCCTTGCGTCCGAGCCGATCGCCGAAGTGCCCGAAAATGATCCCGCCCAACGGCCTGGCGACGAATGCCGCACCGAATGCCGCGAATGACGCCAGTGTGCCGGTCAGCGCATTCAGGTTCGGGAAGAAGATCTTGTTAAAAACGAGTGCGGCGGCCGTACCAAACAGGAAGAAATCGAAGTATTCGATCAGTGTGCCGATGAAGCTGGCTACCGCGACCTTGATGATGCCGGTACGCGTCGAGATTCCGTTCGAGCTGCGCATGCTTGTCTCCAATGGTGTTCTTCATGGCTCACGGGCAGCCATGCGCAGCGGTACCGCTTGCTGGCATCGCGACACGCGAACCCGGTTTGCCGATCGGTGCTTGAGCCGACGGCATTTGCTCCGGCCAGTGGCAAATTCACCTCACGGTCAGTCCGCCATCGACGACGATCGCCGTGCCATGGATGAAATCGGCACCAGGCCCGCACAGGAAGAGCGCGACGCGAGCGATATCCTCCGGCCGCCCCAGGCGCCCTGCGGGTACGCGCTTGAGTGCCCGCACGCGTGCCGAATCCTCGTCGTCGAGCACGGCGCGGGTCATCGCCGTGTCGATCATGCCGGGGCAGATCGCATTCACGCGGATGCCGAACCGGCCATAGTCGCTGGAAAGCTGCCGCGTGAAGCCGAGCACCGCATGCTTGCTCGACGTGTAGGCCGCGCCGCCCGCGCCCGCCTTGAGTCCGGCAATCGAAGCCATGTTGACGATCACGCCCGCCTGGCGTCGGATCATGTGCGGCAACACGGCATTCGTGATGCGATACAGCGACTTGACGTTGACGTCGAAGACCCGATCCCAACGCGCTTCGTCCGTCTCGAGGCTGTCCCTGAAATCGTCGAGCACGCCGGCTGTGTTGCACAGGATGTCGACGTTCTCGAACGCCTCGATCGCCGATGCCACGACGCGATGGATATCGTCGACGACGGTCAGGTTCGCGTTCACGCAAAGCAGTCGCCCTGCGCGTGATTCGACGGTCGACATGCGCTCAAGGCCGTTGCGGTCGATATCGACCGCAACCACACGTGCGCCCGCCGCCAGAAACAAGTCGACCTGGGCACGACCGATTCCGGATGCGGCACCTGTAATCAGCGCGACCTTTCCGGCGAGATCGACCATTGCAGCCGGGTGCTCGGAATGGATTCCGTTCATGCCGACACCTCGCGAATCCCGTTCCAGCGCACCGGCTGAGGCACGAGCCGCCCGCCCCTCACCTGGGCCGACAGTTCGCGCTTGAGGATCTTCCCGCTTGCGGTCAGCGGGAAATCGTCGACGCAGATGAAGTACTCCGGCATGTCGTATTTCGACAGTCCGGCTTCGAACAGGTGAACGAGGATGTCGTAAGCATCGACCGGGTCCCCGTCAGACGCGATGATGCCGAGGCACACCTTCTCGCCGAGGCGTTCGTCGTCGACCGGAAATGCGGCTGCCTTTACGACGCGCGCATGTCTCAACGCAAGCCCCTCGATCTCCGCCGGGTAGATGTTGTGACCGCCACGGATGATCAGATCCTTCGACCGTCCCGCGATCTCCAGGTCTCCGCGCTCGTTGAATCGGCCGAGGTCGCCACTCATGAACCAGCCGCCGGCATTAAACGACGCCTGGGTCGCCGCCGTATTGTTGAAATAGCCGAGCATGAGCGACGCGCCTCGCCCGCCGATTTCGCCGATTTCTCCCGGTTCGGCTTCGACATCGCGGTCGTCCGCACGGAAGACCCGGAGCTCGTAGCACGAATTCCCGCGCCCCACGGTTTGTCCGACCGTCCGAATCAGCGTGTCGATATCGTCGGTCGGGACCGTCGACGTATGCGAACCGTTCTCGGTCATGCCGTACGTGTTCTGAGGCTTGATGCCCCGTGCCGCGAGACGACGTGCAAGCTCGGCCGGAATGGCAGTGCCGGACAGATAGAAGACGCTGACGTCACCCAGCCGGTCGAGTCCACGTGCGTCCAGCTCGCGGAGGATGTCGATCGCGTGTGTCGGCACGCCCATCAGGTAGCCAGCCTCCGACGCGATGATCCGGTCGAGCGGATGTTCGCCCTTTCGCAAGTCGTTCACGACGAACTCGCATCCGCACGCGAGGCACTGCTCCAGCCCGACCGTCGCCAGGTGATGGCTGAGCGGCCCTAGGCAGTACATGATCAGATCCTGCATATGCCCCCAATCGGCCACCATCGCCCGCCCATTCGCCAGCAACGTGTTGTCACTGTGCATGACGGCCTTGGGCTGCCCGGTCGTTCCCGACGTGAATGCGAGATAGATCACCTTGTCGGGATTGTCGTTGACCGGCTGCTGCGTCACCGGCGGTTCGCTGGTCGGGAACGCGCGCAGGTGCTCGTCCGTCGTCCCGTCCCGATGCGGAAATGCATAGACGCGTCGCACGCTACCGATCGACCCGATATGCGCGAAGATATCTTTCACGTTCGAGTCGGCGCCATATCCGATCTGTCCCACGAATGCCGCAACCGAACAACGGTCGAGCAGCGACAGCACCTCGTCGACCGTGTGATTCTGATGCAACGACAGCGTACAGATGTAGCCGTTGCGTGAACAGGCAAGCATCAGCACCACGCATTCGACGCGATTCGGAAGCCATCCGGCCACGCGGTCTCCGGTCCGCACACCTGCATCGTGAAGGTCGGCCGCCACGGCGTCTGCCCAACGCGTGAGTTCTCGCCATGTCAACCGCTCGCGCGAATCGCGCAACGCATAGCTTGCCGGCCGCGCGTCGGCATGCTTTCGAGCCATTGTGTACAACGTATCGTTTTGCCACACGCCTCGAGCGTAGTATTCGCGCGCAAGCATCGGATCATGCAGTGTCAGCATGTTCGAACGCATTTCCGTCTCCAGATCTAGTTTTGTTTTTCCGAATCGATCGGCGTCGATTCGCCGTTCCGAATGAAATCAGGCGGGGCTTCTGACGTTGACGACGACCTTGCCGCGCACATCGCCGTTCCGGACGAGCGTCATCGCTTCCGCAGCTTCCTCGAACGCGAATGCGCGCATGACGACGGGACGCACGCAGCCGGCACGCCAGAGCCCGAAAATGCTTTCCTGCGCTGCACGCACCTTCTCAGGTGCGCGATCGCGGTAGTCGCTCCATTGCAGGCCGGCCACCGAGATGTTCTTGAGCAGCAGATAGTTGACCTTCACCGAAGGGATATCGCCCGCGACGAACCCGATGACGACCACGCGACCACACCAGGCGGTCGCTCGAATGGCCCCGTGGAAGAACTCGCCGCCGAGCGGGTCAAGGATGACGTCCGCACCGCGCCCGTCCGTGACGGCATAAACCTGTTCGCGCACACTGTCGCGTAGATTGCCGTTGGACAAGTCGATCACGTGATGAGCGCCGGATTCGAGGACGACCTTTCTTTCCGCATCGCTCCGGACGGCCGCGATAACAGTCGCGCCAAGGCCGACCGCAAGCTGGACGGCCGCGAGGCCGACACCACCGGCGGCTCCACCGACCAGCACCGTCTCCCCGGTCTTGTACTGGCCACGCTCGATCAGCGCAAACCACGCCGTCTGATAGACGAGCCCCATGGCCGCCGCCGCCTGATACGCCATCTCGTCCGGTACGCGGAATGACTGCGAGGCGGTGGCAAGCGCCTGCTCCGCAAGCGCGCCGAATTCGATTTGCGACATCACTCGATCGCCCGGGAGGTATTCGGTGACGTCCGGGCCGATGGCCCGCACCACACCGGCAAAATCCTTTCCCGGTGCGAACGGACGTTGCGGTAACAACTGATACGTGCCGGCAACCGTGAGAATGTCCGGAAAGTTGATACCCGCAGCCTCCACATCCACCAGGATCTGTCCGGGACCCGGTATCAGGTCCGGCACGTCCTCGAGACGCATCGTCGACGGTTCGCCGTGTTCGTATACTTGATAGCTACGCATGAATCGACCTTTGTTGAAATGAGAAAGGCGTGTGCACTTCAGCCCGCTTCTTCGTCGCACAGGTACGTTGACGTCTTTCTTCGTTCGGAATGGATCATCCGCAAGTCAGCTCTGGCTGAATCCCGCCGGTCACATGCTTCCTCTTACGGACCGCCATTCGTCGCCAGACGAGCGCCGTCAATCCCGCGTGCCGGAAGCACGCCACGATTACCGTAATCGGCTACGGAGCGGCACTTCAGTAACTCCGCATGCATCAGACAGTCGACGGGCATGCCTGCATCTGATTCGCAAGTACCATGCCAAACGGAAAGGTCATGAATTCCTTAATGAATTCATCGACTTCGACATGGGTGCTACGTCAGGGCGTTTGTCTTCCGGGTGTGCACGCCGTGGACCTTCAAACACACAGTGTGTTTTTCCGGACGACACTCGCGCGCTGCGCGAGACCATGTCCGGCATCAAGGGCGTGCGTTCGACGAGGCGCACCGCGTTCAGGGAGGTGCGCGTGGGGGGCATCACAGACGTGACGGTAATCAGGCAGGCGATCACGTCCGCCGACAGGTGAATCAAGCCCTGTGCGCCGAACGACCTCTGATATCGTAACGATCACGCGCAAGGCGGTAATCGGAAAATCGATTCATTGACAAATTCCGCTCATCGAGACGTCGGACGAACATCCATCTGCTCGTCCGACTAGCCCATAAGAAATGGCGCGAGAATCAGTCGATTGCGCCCGCCTGGACGGTGTCGGCCACACCAGAGACCTGGCCGTCGTTCCGCGTCTTGCGATGGTCGTCGAAGCGTTTTTTTCGTGAATTGGCTTGTACTTCAATGACCATCCGATACTGCGTTACTCCGCTTTTTCGGGAGCGACTTCGTCGCGCAGAAGCTCGCGGAACAGGTCTGGCTTTCCGAACACGTGCCCAAGATGAAGCTTGCGAAGCACACCGCCCTTCTCTATGGCGAGGGTCGGATATCCTTGGCCTCGCAGCTTCTCAAGCAATGCCTGCGACTCGTAAAAATGCTCGTCCAAGTTCTCGCTGGCATGATCGAAAGCCTGTTCGAATTTTGACGAGTCGAGACCGATTTCCGCCGCGGCACGGATGATCTCGTCACGATTCGCGATCGGCCGCCCTTCGACGTAGTATGCGATCTGCAATCTTTTCAACATCGCCAGCCCCGTTTTTCCGACCTTTTCCGCCGCGATCATTGCTGCAGTAGGCGGCCCCGAATCCAGCAGAATGTCATAGTCGAACTGCGCCTTTCCCGTGTAAGCCTCGCCAAACTTCTGGCCGCTGAGCGCGGTGATTCGCTCTTCGTGCGGACGAATGAACGCTCGCCAATCGGCGGACATCATTTGGGCGCGATCGCCGGCCAGCATCCCCCCAGAGTCGGGAACAATTTCTACGCCGTCAGTTTCGGCTGCAACCGTCAACAGCGGCGCCAGGCCGTAACACCAGCCACGAAACGGGTCATAGACGTAGTGCAGCTTGATAGTCTTGTCCATTTCAATTCTCGATATTGATCAGGTTCGTTCCGCCTATCCACCAAATTTGCACGTGCCACCGCTGCAACCGTCGGCCTCGCCAAGTTCCTCGTCGTCGGAAGTAACGGTCTGAATCTCAGCGCTCATTACCTCTTTCAGCACACGGGCCGGTTGAGCACCGTGGATCGTCGCGCCGCCGATCGTGAACAACGGGACACCGCGAACACCCGCTGACTGCGCGTCGACCTCCTTGGCCAGGACATCATCTTCCCCTCGACGGCTGAGGAGAAATTCCCGAACCTCATCGGCGTCGAATCCGACTTCGTGCGCGACGTTGACCAGCACGTCGACCTCCCCGATGTTCTCGCCTCGTGTGAAGTAAGCCGCGAAGATCGCCTCGAACAGATCGTCGGTTCGTTTCGGGTCGCCCTTTCCTTGAGCGAAATCCATCAAGCGATGCGCACGGAATGTGTTCGGCGTAATCGCGACCTTGTCATAGTTGAAGTCGATCCCGATCGCCTTCCCCGCCGCCGCTACCTGCGCGTCCATTTGCAACGAGCGGTTCCAGCTCCCGAACTTCCTGGTGCGATACTCCTTTCTGTCCACACCGGTCGACGGCATAGACGGATTGAGTTCGTAGGGCAGATAGGAGATTTCCGGTTCGGTGGCTTCGGCAACGTCCGTCAGCGCCAACGCAAGATTTCGGTGACCGATCCAGCACCACGGGCAAATGAAGTCGTATGTGATCTTT
Source organism: Burkholderia sp. Ac-20353 (assembly GCF_017104785.1). NCBI lineage: Bacteria > Pseudomonadati > Pseudomonadota > Betaproteobacteria > Burkholderiales > Burkholderiaceae > Burkholderia > Burkholderia sp. Ac-20353. Next base: position 89,816 of record NZ_JAAGPL010000012.1, read on the forward strand.
ACAGACAGTCGTTTCATGACTTTTCCTCAATTGTTGCGACCACTCTAGGTTAGACGTTGACCGGCACTCTTAGAACGGTAGCGGGACGCAACGGGCCGTTGCATCCCGCGCAAACCGCTGACGCAGAGGAGGAAAGAAAGGGAGGTTGATCTGCTGTAGAAAAGAACGATGCGGACCCCGAATCCCGGGAAACGCAAATCGCACATTCTTGATCGCCAGGATTTCCTAGGATTGAGGCAGGATCTGTAGCCGCCCGGACAGACGACATGCATGTCCTGTACACAACGCCGCTTTCGCATGAGGTGAAGCATGTCGAACCTCAACCTCGAGCCGCTTTCGGACGCGCCGGAGCTTTGCGTGCGCAATGTCAGGCTCCGCGCGACGGACAATCTCCAGACGAAACGGGACAAGCTCGCACGCGTCATGGTGGATGAGATGTACCAGTTCGTGGGCTTGCTGGACGCGAACGGCATGACCCTCGAGGCCAACCGGGCAGCGCTCGAAGCGGTTGGCCTGCGGATGGACGATGTTCAGGGCAAGCCGTTTTGGGAGACGCGTTGGTGGCTCGTTTCGCCGCAGACCCAGGCTTTGCTGCGGGAGCTGATCCGACGCGCAAGCGACGGGGAGTTCGTCCGCTGCGACGTCGAAATCTACGGTCACGCAACGGGTGACGAGACGATCGTCGTCGACTTCTCGCTCCTGCCCATCAAGGACCAGAGCGGCAAGGTCGTGTTTCTGCTGCCGGAAGGCCGCAATATCACCGAAAAGAAGCGCGCCGAAGCCGAGATTGCTCGAAAGAACGAGGAATTGCAGGCAAGCCGCGAACTGATCCGTCGCCAGCACGACGAGCTTCAGCACCTCTACGACAAGCTCGTGGCCGAGCAGAAGGTGTCGGAGCGGCTGCTCCTCAATTTGCTGCCCTATCCGATCGCAGAACGGCTGAAGGCACGTCACGCACTGCTCGCCGACAGCATCCCCGAAGTCATCGCCGACAGCTTTCCGGAAGTGACTGTTCTGTTCGCGGACATCGTGGCGTTCACGCGATTTTCGGCGGGCATGAGCCCCGAGCGGTTGGTGAGCGTGCTTGATGAAATCTTCAGTGAATTCGATACCCTCGCCGACATCCGTGGCCTCGAGAAGATCAAGACCATCGGTGACGCCTACATGGCAGCCGCTGGGCTGCCGGAGCCGGCCGCAGATCACGCGGCGCGCGCGGCGCATATGGCGCTGGACATGACCGACGCGCTGACGCGCTTCAATCAGCGCCGCGGCTACAACCTGCAGATGCGCATCGGGATCAACAGCGGCGCGGTGGTGGCTGGCGTCATCGGCAAGCACAAGTTCATCTACGACTTGTGGGGCGATGCGGTCAACACGGCCAGCCGGATGGAATCCCACGGTGTGGCGGGACGGGTGCAGGTAACGGATGCGACCCGGCACCGGTTGGGTGAACCGTTCGTGTTCGAAGAACGCGGGACGATCGAGGCGAAGGGAATCGGCAAGCTGCACACCTGGTTTCTGTCCGGCCGAAGCGATGCCTGATGCGATTGCTGTACGTGGCGGTGACGCGCGCAACGCATCTATTAGTCGGTAAGCAATCCGACCTTGTATTGGAGGGACTGCGTTCAACGTCAGCACAGCTCCCTCTTGCCCTTCCCTATGGAGACTTACTCCTCGATCGCACCACCAACCGAGCGAAGGTACTGCCGGAACGTGAGGTTTGCATCGGCGTTTCGTGCCGCGATGTACTCGTCGAAACGTGCCTGCTTCCTGAAGCTGGTACCCAGTTGCATACGGGTCGCCTGCTGGCGCTCGGTGTCGCGAATCGTAATGGCAAGCTCTGCGACGGCACCGGCCTTGTCAAGCGGGACAAACAGAACACCATCATCGTCGCCCAAGACGAAGTCATTCGAAGTGACGAGATGCTCGCCAACATGGGCCGATGAGAGCACTTCCGCATCTACCGGATCGAGACGTTGCGGTCCGGCGGGCACTGCACCCAGACTGAAGAACGGCAAACGGATCGTGCGCAGTTCTTGCGTATCCCGGTGCAAGCCCCAGATCACGATGCCCGCGAACCCGGCGCGGCTCGCCTCCAGCGTGATCAGGTCGCCCACACACGCTTCGTCAAGTCGGCCACCGTTATCGACGACCATCACGTCGCCCGGCGCCGCGCGATCGATGGCCTCGAGGAACACGTCGACGCTACCGAAGTGCCGTACCGGGTTGACGCGGCCACTCAGATGCGTGCCATCCCACAACGGGCGCGTGCTCGCAGGTGCAAAGCGTACCGGAACACCCAGACGCATGCACGCATCGGCGACGTGAGGTGTCGTGAGGTCGAGATAGGTGCGCTGAAGCTGTACGGTATCCATGTCATTTCTCGTCAGATGACGCTGATTGATTTTCGCCTCGCAGGTCCCGATCCTGTACGACCGAACCGATACTGGCACCGATTACACACAAGGTGCCGGCGATCTGCAGTGGTGTCAGCGGCTGCGACAGGACGATGAAACCAATCGCTGCTGCGATCGCCGGCTCCGCACTCATCAAAATACCGAATGATGCGGATGGCATGCGCCGCAGCGCGCTGAGTTCAAGCACGTATGGCAACAACGGCACGAGCAGAGCCAACCACGCGGCGTCCAACAGTTGCCTGCCGGAGATATGCCCACCACTTTGTTCGAGGCCGAATGGCGTCATGACCACAGCCGCGACGATCAATGAGATGGCCAGACCCTCAAGTCCATCAAACTGCTGGCCGACATGTTTCAACAATACGATATAGGCCGCCCAGCACAACGCCGTGCCGACCGGGAAAAGGAGAACCCAGGGCTCATCCACGACCCAGATCCCGTCGCGGCGGGCCAGTAGCCATACGCCCAGCGCGGCAAGCACCGGATAGACGAGCATCGTGGGCCGGCGCACGCCAATCGTCGCGACGGCAAGCGGTCCGAGGAAACCGATCGCCACGGCGAGACCGAGCGGCACGCGATTGACCGACTCGAAATAGCACAGCGTCATTCCGGCCATCGCGCTACCCAGGATGATGGCCGCAAGCCAGCGTTGGCGCGAATAGGTACGAATTTGCGGCCGAGTCACCATTCCGAGCACCAGCGCAGCGACGCATAGACGCAACCAAGTTGTGCTGGCAGTGCCGTATTCGGCTAATACCGGCCGCGAAAGCGCACCGCCCAGCTGGATGCTGGACATCGAAACAACGCAGAACAGCGGCGCAATGGCTTTCGACAGCCAGGAAGAAAAATCCGCCATCACCACGGGCCGGGTCATACTCGATCGATCGCGCATCGCAGGGCATACCAGTTAATGTGTGCTCGATGGTAACGGGACTAATCGCCTTGGTATAAGCTCATATTTTTTATCGTCGCATCAGGGATATTTATGATCCGCGATCTCGACAGCACGCTCCTGCGCACGTTCGTCACCGTGGTTGAAACTGGCGGCGTCAGTGACGCGGCCGTGGTGCTGCATCGAACGCAGGCCGCCATCAGCATGGCGTTGCGCCGGCTGGAAGAAGAAGTCGGTCAACGCTTGCTGGAACGTTCACCGCGCGGAGTCAAACCGACGGCGGCAGGCAATGTGCTGCTCCCCTACGCGTACAAGTTGCTCAACGTCGGATTGGCCGCGCGCGCCGCACTCAATGCAGAAGAGATTTCTGGCGCGGTCAGGCTTGGCATGCTCGAGGACATCGCCACAGGACATTTGCCGCATGCGCTGAAACAGTTCGCGGCATCCTTTGAAAACGTCACGCTCGAAATCGTGATCGACACGAGCCCAGCCTTGTCGCAGCAGCTCGCTAAAGGCAAGCTCGATATCGTGATCGGCGATCCCACATTGATTCATGCAGAACCCATTGTCACGTGGCAGCATCCGCTTCGCTGGGCAGCAACAGACATGACGGAAATGCGTTTCGGCGATACTCCGGTTCCCATCGTCGCGTTCGCAGGTGGCTGCCCCTGGCAGGACAAAGTGTTTGCTTCACTGCGCGAAGCCGGTATCGTGTGGAAAGTCGTTTGCACGAGCACGAGCCTGTCCGCAATTCAGTCGGCTGTTCAGGCAGGATTGGGAATCGCGGTGTTGCTCGACAGGAATATTCTGCGCGGCACGATGCGTGCGCTCGATCCGCGTGAATTTGGATTGCCGACCCCCCCGGCCGCCAGCTTCGGACTGTTCACCTGTACGGATGCAGATGACCAGACATCTGCTGCCGCGACATTGCAGCGATTCCTGATTCATACACTGGAACTTGGCACACCAGAAGGCAAGGAACAGGAATCCGCGACCGTCCTTAACGCACGCCTTTCAACGTAAGCAATCCGGCGCGGTTCAGTTCCGTTCACGTCTGGACGCGCAGATCAACAGCTCGGGCTCGCGTCCGATTCGCACCATGTTTTGACATTGAGATACATCGGCCGGTACGCCAAAGTTGTCTTTGCTTGCGCTCTGGTGCGCAAGCGCGACGCGGATCGAACCGATGACCCGACCCACCGGTAAGCCCAACATCAGCGATGCGTTGAATGCGCGTGCTCCGCATAGTCGCGGGCCGGTGCTTCGGGTCGCGTTGAGCTTATGGGGCATCGACGAACGCGACGCGCAGACATGGCTCGCGGGACTGCGGTCGCTGCACCCCCGCCTGGATTGGTGGATCGCCCGCGACCGCGCGGCCGCCGGCTACGACATCGTTGTGCATGTCGTCAAACCGACCGCGCATCGGCCGGGCGGATTCTGCTGGAACTGTATCGGCGCAAACGGCGCACTGAACCGGTCGCTCGCAGGCACACGTACCGAAATCGCGTTGTTCGCCGGCGACGCGAGCCAGTTGCCGCACCGACGCTCGGGCTTCTGGGCGGTCGCGGGCGCGCTCGACACCGGCTCGGCGCTCGACGCACTCGGACGATCGATGCACGCGTCGGCCGGGTGTCTACCGGACGGACGGATCATGGTGCGGCGCGACCTGTTGGCGATGATCGCGCAGCGGCTCGACGCGATCTGATAGCCGGGCGACGACGCCCCCCGTTCCGCACGACATCCGTCTCGAACAAAAAAAAGCCCGCGATCTGCGGGCGAACTTCGCTGAGAGAAACCCTTGTCCAACAGGACGGTTGATCTTACTACCCGAAAATCACGCATTCGAGACGCGTAAACCCTCTTGCGGCTTACCCGTTCCATACAGCGAAAACCCCTGGATGTCCGTACGCCGTACGGAGGAGCCTGCAGCCCGGACCGGGATCTCCCAAACGCTCAGTGCAGTTGCCGCCTCAGGTCCGAAAGCTCCGAGTGCATCGAGCTCACTGCATTCTTTACCCGGGTATCGAGGCCGCCAGCCTGCATGCAAGCCCGCTCGGCTCGATCGCCAATCCGCTCGAGATCGTCGACCCATTGCCGGATGCGATCTTCGTCATGGGATGACATGATCTTCTTGCCGGACTTGCATTCCCTGTCCAACTCATCCATCCAGTTCATCAGATCCTTCGGGATCGTCTTGTCCGAGTGGCAAGTCCGCGATGCCTCGCTGACCGTTTGCTGAAGATGAGTGAAGCGTTGCTGCATTTCACTCGCTTGCAACATGATGATCTCCTTTCGAAGCCTCCGCTTCAGACGAGCCGACGCAGCGCAGGGCGCCGCGTCGGCCCTGAAAGTCGCCGTTCGCAGGCTTCAGCCGGATCGCAGGAATGTTGCATTGCGCCAAAGCGGCAAGCTCGCCCGCGAAGGGTGGGCTTATAGTGTAGGTCATCCTCAACACCGCACCCGCCGCGTCCTGAGCGTTGCCGACGGCGACTCCCCGAACGCGCGCTTGTAGTCGATCGAGAAGCGCCCAAGGTGCGCGAATCCCCATTTCAGCGCAATGTCCGTCACCGACGCGAGCCCCGGCGTCTGCTCGCTGAGCAGCTCGTCGCGCACATGCTGCAGCCGAAGCTGCCGCACGTAAGCCATCGGCGTCGTGCCATGACGGTTCCGGAACCCGGCAAACAGCGTGCTCGGGCTGACGCCGGCCAGTTCGGCGAGCCGTTCGATCGTCAGCGATTCGTGCAGATGCGTTCGGATGTACTCCTCGGCCCGCCGTACATAGAACGGCGCGAGTGCCGTCGGCATGCGTCGCGCACCCGTGCGCACATTGTTCGGGTGGCCGTAAAGCAGGATGTTGAGCAGCGTCGATTCGAGTTGCTCGAATGCCAGCGGATGACGCAACGGATGCGCATCCGAGGCGATCACGTCGGCAAGCATCGGCAGCAGTTGCGCGAGACACGCGCCCTGCGACGAAGACAACGGGAACTCGGGGTCGAACTCGATCGGCGAGCGCCGGTCGTCGCCGAGATGTCGCGCCGCATGCCGCTCCAGCACCTCGCGCTCGATGCGCAGGATCGCCTGCGGACAGGCATCGCCCCAGCGCATTTTCAGCGACAGCGTCGGCGAGATCAGCGACGCCGTGCCCGGCGACGAAATGAAGTGCTTCGACCCGCAGACGATCTCCGCCTGGCCTCGCAGCGGGATCTGCAGCAGAAAGAAGTTCTCGAGCGGTCCCGGCTCGATGCTGACTTCACTGCCGTAGTCGAGCAGATTCAGCGACAGGTCGCCGCAGCGCGCGTGATGCAGGCAACTGTGCAACTCGCGCGTATGCCCGGTCAGCGTCAGCCGATGAGGTTTGAAGACATCCCCGACGCGCGCGCGCACCTCGTCGAAATCGTTCGACTTCAGCAGCAGGTTGCCCTGGTTGAAACAAGCGGCCTCGGCAAGCCAGCCCGTCCCGGAAAAATGCGCCATCGAAGTTCTCCCGTCATGCTCGATTGCACCCGCACGGTGCATGCGTTCCCGATCCGGCGAATCCGGTCACACGACCCGGATAAGGTCCGGAGTATCCGGACAGTCCGGCCTGATAGAACGCAAGTCCCGCGCAGATAACGCAAGAAGCGGACCATTTGCGCATCGTAGAAAACTGCGCGGGGCGTCCGTATCCGCATATACCCGCAGTTCGGCATGCGACTGGGCAGGCCCGGCCGCCGGATCGTCAGGTTTCCGGAATTCACGGACACCGACCGAAGAAAGCGGATAGAAGCGCCAGTTTCGTCCACCAATACTAGGCCCGTCACAAACATCAACGGGACGGAGGGACACATGAAACGACGTTATATCGACATTCCATCGCCGGACGGCGGAACGTTTCGCGCATACCTGAGCACGCCGGCCACCGGAAAGGGGCCGGGTATCGTGCTGTGTCACGAGATCTTCGGCGCAAACGCGACGATGCGCGAAGCGGCCGACTACCTTGCCGAGGAAGGTTATACGGTGCTCGTGCCGGACCTGTTCTGGCGCCAGTCGCCGGGCATCGAACTCGGCGACTCCGCAGCCGATTTCGAGCGCGCGATGGCACTTTACCGGCAGTACGACGAAAACAAGGGGGTCGAGGACATCGGCGCGGCGCTGAACGTGCTGACGCAAATGCCCGAATGCACCGGCGAGGCCGGCGTGCTCGGCTACTGCCTCGGCGGCAAGCTCGCCTACCTCGCTGCATGTCGGCTGCCGCGCGTGGCCTGCGCGGTCAGCTACTACGGCGTAGGCATCGAGCATGCACTGGACGAGGCGGCTCACCTGCGCGGGCGTCTCGTGCTGCAGATCGCCGGACAGGATCGCTTCTGCCCGCCCGACGCGCAACAGCGCATCGCCGAAGCGTTGTCCGACCATCAGGATATCGAAGTGTATGTCTATCCCGGCGTCGATCATGCGTTCGCACGCGTCGGCGGCGATCACTGGGACAAGGCAGCCGCGGTGATGGCGCACGAGCGCACGATCGCCGCATTCCGCCGGACGCTCGGCCCGCATTACGACCTTTCGGCGCTTTGGGAAGTCCACCTGAAGCACGAATTCGATACGCGCAACGTCGACGCAACGATGGCCACGATGGTGGCCGACCCCTACGTGAATCACATTCCGACGCTCACGGGGGGCGTTGGCTACGAGGAGCTCAAACGCTTCTACACGCATCACTTCGTGCATGCGAATCCGCCCGACACGACGATCACGCCGATCTCGCGCACGATCGGCGCAAGCCAGATCGTCGACGAACTGCTGTTCTGCTTCACGCACACCACCGAGATCGACTGGATGCTGCCCGGTGTCGCGCCCACCGGCAAGCGCGTCGAGATCCCGCTCGTCGCGATCGTCAAGTTCCGCGGCGACAAGCTCTATCACGAGCACATCTACTGGGACCAGGCCAGCGTGCTCGTGCAGATCGGCCTGCTCGACCCCGCTGGCCTGCCGGTCGCGGGTGCCGAAACGGCCCGCAAGCTGCTCGACGAAACCGTTCCGTCGAACGGACTGATGCGCCGCTGGCAGCACAGCGCACCGTCGCCGCACCGCCATTGACCGTGCGCTGCCCTCACCTACCGTTTCCCGGAGACACCCCATGACTGTCCTTGCTGGCAAAGTCGCGATCGTCACCGGCGGCGCCACGCTGATCGGCGCCGCTGTCGCGCAGGATCTGAGCCGCGCCGGTGCGCGCGTCGCGGTGCTCGATCTCGATGCGCAAAACGGCGCGCGCGTCGCGGAAACCCTCGGCGCACACGGAATGTTCATCGCCACCGACATCACCGACGACCGTGCGATCGAACACGCGGTCTCGGCGATCGTCGAACGGTTCGACGCGGTCGACGTGCTCGTCAATCTGGCCTGCAGCTACGTCGACAACGGCATCCACGCCAATCGCAACGACTGGCTCGCGGCGATGGACGTCAACGTGGTGTCGGCTGCGATGCTGGCCAAAGCCGTGCATCCGCACATGGCGCGGCGCGGCGGCGGCGCGATCGTGAACTTCAGCTCGATCTCCGCGCAGTGCGCACAGACCGGCCGCTGGCTTTATCCGACGTCCAAGGCGGCGATTCGCCAGCTTACGCGCAGCATGGCGATGGATCTCGCGCCCGATCGCATTCGCGTCAACTCGGTGTCACCGGGATGGACGTGGTCGCGCGTGATGGACGAACTGACCCACGGCGACCGCGCGAAAACCGATCGCGTCGCCGCGCCGTTCCATCTGCTCGGGCGTGTCGGCGATCCGTCGGAAGTCGCGCAGGTGGTCACGTTCCTGTGCAGCGACGCCGCGAGCTTCGTGACGGGCGCTGACTACGCGGTGGACGGCGGTTATTCCGCAATGGGCCCCGAGCAGGCCGTGCCGGCCATTCCGCGGCTCGCCGAATGACCGCGGCCCACGGCCGGCCATCGAACCTGTTCCGACTGGAACGCCATCAATCAAGGACCTTCTCATGAGACGCATCGCCATCGTCGGCGCCGGCCAGTCCGGCCTGCAACTCGCTTTCGCCCTGCTCGACCAGGGCTACCAGGTCACGCTCGCGACCAACCGGGACGCGGAGCAGATCCGCACCGGCAAGGTCATGTCGAGCCAGTGCATGTTCCATACCGCGCTGCAGATCGAGCGCGATCTCGGCCTGAACACGTGGGAAGAAGCGTGTCCTGCCGTCGAGGGCATCGGCGTCGCGGTGCCGCATCCGGACCGCAACGGCCTGAAGGCGATCGACTGGTCGTCGCGGCTGACCCGCTATGCGCAGTCCGTCGACCAGCGCATCAAGATGGCTGACTGGCTCGAAGCCGTCCGGTGCCGTGGCGCGGACGTGCGCATCTGCGACGTCGGCGTGCCCGAACTCGAGGAACTGGCCCGTAGCCACGATCTCGTGCTGCTCGCGGCCGGCAAGGGTGAAATCGTCAACCTGCTCGGCCGTGACGACGCGCGCAGCGCGTTCGGCCGCCCGCAGCGCGCGCTCGCCCTCACCTACGTGAAGGGCATGACACCGAGCCAGCCGTATTCGCGCGTGCGCTTCAACCTGCTGCCGGGCATCGGCGAGTATTTCGTGTTCCCTGCGCTCACCACGAGCGGTCCATGCGAAATCATGGTGTTCGAAGGCATTCCGGGCGGCCCGCTCGACTGCTGGGCCGACGTGAAGACGCCCGAGCAGCATCTCGACAAAAGCCTGTCGTTCCTGCAGCAATATGTGCCATGGGAATTCGAGCGGTGCCGCGACGTCGAGCTCACCGACCCGAACGGCACGCTGTCCGGGCGCTTCACGCCGACGGTGCGCAAGCCGTTCTTCCGCCTGCCGTCGGGCCGCACGGTGTTCGGCATGGCCGATGCCGTGGTGGTCAACGACCCGATCACCGGCCAGGGATCGAACAACGCCGCAAAATGCGCGAAGGTGGTTTTCGATGCGATCCTCTCGCGTGAATCCGCGCCGTTCGGCGAAGACTGGATGCATGACACCTTCGAACGCTACTGGGCCTATGCGCAGCACGTCGTGCGCTGGACCAACTCGCTGCTCACACCGCCGCCGCCGCACATCCTCGAACTGCTCGGCGCGGCCGGCAGCATGCCGTCACTCGCCGCGGCGATCGCCAACGGCTTCGACGATCCGCGCCAGTTCTCGCCGTGGTGGTTCGAGCCGTCGGCGTGCGCGGCGCTGATTCGCGAACACAGTGCGCGTTCGGAGTGAACGACATGGAAACCATCGTCATGCACGATTCGGCCGATCTCGACGCCACCGCCCGGCCGGCCGTCGACCCGGCGCAATTGCGCGCCGCGTTCGGGCAGTTTCCGACTGGCGTCACCGTGATCACCACGCGCGCGGCCGACGGACGCAAGGTCGGTCTCACCGCCAACTCGTTCTCGTCACTGTCGCTGGACCCGCCCCTCGTGCTGTGGAGCTTGCGCAAAGCCGCGCCGAGCTGCGCGGACTTCGTCGCGTCCACCCATTTCGCGATCAACATTCTCGCGCACGACCAGATCGACCTGTCGCGCCGCTTCGCGACACCCCACGCCGACAAGTTCGACGGCGTGCTTCACGTGGCATCCGGCGCAGGCGGCGTGCCCTGCCTCGAAGGCGCAAGCGCGCGCTTCGTCTGCCGCAACGTCAGCCAGTACGAAGGCGGCGATCACCTGATCTTCATCGGCCGGATCGAGCAATTCGACGCGTTCGGCAAGGCACCGCTGGTGTTCCACGCGGGGCAGTACCGTGCGATCGCGGCTCACCCTGCTCTTTCTTGTCCCGTTTAATTAGTCATGCAAATAAATATGAAGGAGGTGATTCAGATGAAATACCGCTTTCGCCCGCTTGCCATCGCAGGCCTCGTGCTGACGACTTGCATTGCCGGAACCGCTCCGGCCGATGCGGCCGACCTGCCGAGCGTCAACCTGGGCATGACGAGCTTTCTCGACGGGATGCCGCCAGCCGGCTCCGGATGGTACGGCACCCAGTACTTGCAGTACTACACGGCCGGCCGCATCAACGACAATGCGGGCAACAAGGTCGGCCTGCCGAAGCAGGACATCGATGTGTTCGCCGGCTTGAGCCAGCTCGTCTATCAGTCGCCGCTGACGTTCGCGGGGCTGCATCCGGGGCTCGACGTGATCCTGCCATGGGTCGCGTCCGTGCATACGGACGACGGGATCGGCAACGTGGCGCTGAATTCGCGCGCCGGTTTCGGCGATCTGTTGATCGGTCCGTTCATCCAGTTCGATCCGGTGATGGGCGCGCAGGGGCCGCGCTTTGCCCAGCGCGTGGAATTCCAGTTCATCGCGCCGACCGGCGCATACGACGCGTCGCGCGCGATCAACCCGGGCAGCCATTTCTGGTCGTTCGATCCGTACTGGGCGGCCACGTTCTGGCTGACGCCGAAGTGGACGGTGTCATGGCGCCTGCACTATCTGTGGAATGCGACCAACCATCGTCCGTCGACTTCGCTCGGCCCGGACGTGACCTCGACCCAGGCGGGCCAGGCGATCCATGCGAACTTCGCGACCGAGTACGAGGTTCGTCCCGGTCTGCGTCTGGGCCTCAACGGATACTGGCTGCGCCAGACCACCGACATGAAGGAAAACGGCCAGGATGTGCCCGGCACGCGAGAAGCCGTATGGGCGATCGGCCCCGGCGCGATGTACAGCTTCTCGCCGAAAGATCATCTGATGTTCAACGCGTACTTCGAGGTCTATGCGCGCAACCGGCCGCAAGGCACGCGCATGGTGCTGCGCTATGTGCACCATTTCGATTGACGCGCGGGTGGCGCCTTTTGCTGTATCGTAGCCGCTGCTGCGCGCACGCGCCGCGATCCCGTCAACCCACGCCCAAGCCACGATGACGACGAATGCCCCGTCCCCCGTCAGCACCGCACCCGTTCTCGAAACCGCGCGCCTCGTTCTTGCAGCTCATACGGTCGACGACTTCGACGCGCTCGCGGCGATGTGGACGGAACCCGCGGTCGTCGCGCATATCGGTGCCGGCACGCCTTCGACGCCACGGGAATCCTGGATGCGCATGCTGTCGTATCGGGGACTGTGGCCGTTGATCGGCTACGGGTACTGGGCGATTCGCGAGAAGGCATCCGGGCGTTACGTCGGCGATCTTGGCTTTGCCGATTTCCATCGGGCGCTGGAGCCGTCGATTCGGGGCATTCCGGAGGCCGGCTGGGCACTTGCGACCTGGGCGCACGGCAACGGATACGCGACCGAAGCGCTGACGTGCGCGCTCGCATGGCTGGATGAACAACACCGCTTCGAGCACAGTGTATGCCTGATCTCACCCGGCAATGTCGCGTCGATTCGCGTGGCCGAAAAGGCTGGCTATGCAAACCCTGAACCGGTCCGGTTCAACGACGCGGACACGCTGATATATTCGCGCGCCTGCCGGTGAATGATTGCGGATCGAGCGCTACACCGCTCGCCGTTAACAAGACGTTAGCAAGAACGATTCATGTCCGAACATCCGCAACTGAGATACACGCCCGATATCGTCGAAATGCCGACGCTCTGGCTGGACGCGACTGCGCTCATCGAGGAAACGCGCACCGAGGCCGTTGCCGAACTCAGGGCTTGCGGTGCGCTCGTCGAGAATAGCCGCAACCGCTTCGCCGAAGATGGTCCATGGTGGCTGCCCGTCGACCTGATCAAGCTCGCACCCGATCGCCTCGTGCAGATTTTTCCGCAGGCGATCGACACGCTGAAGATGCATGTCGCCGCGCACTATGCCAGATTCGGCTACACGCCGATCAGTTACGGCACCTTCGACGACGTGCAGCGCGAATTGCGCGAGTTCGTCCGGTCGCCGCCCGGAGAATGGCAGAATCTGGGAGGCGAGCGCGGCGATTTTGTCGAAGGCTGGCGCTTCACCGATACCTTCGCTGTCCATGCCGTGGACAGTGGGCGCGACGGCATCCAGGTCGTGATCGGCACCCGTGAAAACCTGATTGCCCAGGTCGACGCGCTGCTCGAATCGCTGCGTGAGCGGCTTCAAGGCATCGGCGCGCCAACTATTTGACGGCCACTTCCGTGTGAACGGCCTCGGGCGGTTTGGCGAAGAAGGCCCCGACCAGCCGCCGCCATTCGAGGAAATCGTCCGACTGCCGGAAGTGCACCGTGTGATCCTCGACGGTTTCCCACCGCACGATCAGCACATAGCGAGTCTCGTGCTCGACGATCCGGTGCAATTCCGCGCTGCCGCACCCTTTCGCGCGGGCAAACAACGGCAGCGCATTTTTCACGCCCGCTTCGAATTGCGCCTGGGTTCCCGGGAGTACGTCGATATGAGCCATTTCCAGTATCACGCTTTCCTCCTGTCAGTGTGTCGTTGAATGACAGGGATCATACCTTGCGCTGCGATGCGCTGTGTCGCTGCATATTGATGTACTACCTGATTTCACCAATCGCCTTGGGCGGATAGCTTGCCAGGACGATCGAGGTCGTCACAGGTCCGAATCTGGCCAGCGCGTCGATGACGGTTTCCAGCTGCTTCATTCTTCCCGCTACCACACGAACAATGAAGCAATCGTTGCCCGTGATGCGGTGAGCCTCGATGATCTCAGGCATCGTCGCGAAAGCTTTCAGGCATTTCGTAATCTGCGCGTGATTCGTTTGCAGGCGGATTAGCGCGGAGATGTCGCGACCAACCAGCCCGGCGTTGATTCTTGCCGAGTAACCTTCGATCACGCCTTGCTCCTCGAGTCGCCTGATCCGGGCGCTAACCGCTGGTTGCGACAATCCGATCTGCTTGCCTAGCTCGGTATTCGTCACGCGCGCATGCGTTTGCAGCGCCTCGATAATGCGCCAGTCGAGTCGATCCAGTTCCACCTGCTTAGGTTTCATTCGTGCATACCCGTCAATTCCGTGCATTCGAAGCCTGTGGGCAACGATTTCATTGGTTCGGCCATTCTAATAGAGACCATCGGCTTTTACACTGGATACTCATTCAGGGAGGCTAAACATGAGTCGACGCGTTCTGACCGTGCCTGGTCACGGCAATTCGGGAGCAACACACTGGCAAAGTATCTGGGAGGCTGCAAAGCCGGGGCACTGGCGCCGCATGAAGATCGAAGACTGGGATCACGCCGTCTGCGACGAATGGGTAGCGGCAATCGATCGCGAAGTGGCGGCTCTTGGTCCTGATACGATCATCGTCGCTCATAGTCTCGGGTGCCTCGCGGTGGTGCATTGGGCCACGCGTCACGCGGCCGCCATTCGAGGGGCACTGCTCGTCGCTGTTCCGGACCCTTCGACATCAGCCTTTCCCAGCGCCTTCAGCATCGGGTTCTCGCCCGTACCGTCAGCAGGATTGCCATTTCCCAGTATCGTGGTTGCGAGCAACGACGATCCCTATGCGGCAATCGGTTATGCACAGTCCTGTGCCAGTACATGGGGTAGCGAATTTCTCGACGTCGGAGCACGCGGACATTTGAATGCCGCCAGCCAACTGGATGACTGGGCTGACGGGTACCGGCTCCTGCAGAATTTTGACGCGAGCGCCCCTACCTGACTGGCAAGTTGCCCGGATTCATCATCGCGGGAGTACGTCGCTGACCGTTACAACGAACCAATGTCACGCTGTCACGAGCGTGATCGGTTGCCGGCAATCTCCCGCAGGAATCGGATCGAAGCCTGCTCCAGTTGTGCGATGCCAGGCTCCTCCACCGGAAAGTGACCGCAGTTTTCCAGCATCACCAATCTCTTCTCGCCCTTGATGCGGTCGAAGAACTGCCGGCTCGATTCGAAATTCGTCCAGCGGTCGTTTTCGGGGTGTGCCAGCAGGACAGGACAGTGGTCGAAGTCCTCGGGCTCAATGTCCGGCCGCACGGCGAAAATCGACTGCATGAAATTGACTGGCACACGTACGCCGCCGCCATTAGGATCCTCGGCAACGAGCCGGTTTAGCGATGGATCGTTCGACATCGCGCCCATTTTGGTAAACCACTTCACGGGCAGTCTCAGTCTGCCGATCAGAGGGGTGCAGAAGGGCAACAGGGGCATCATGACGTGGCGCACCAGCGCGTTGCGGGCAAACTGTCGTTTCACCAGCGACGAGCGCGGATCCGCAAGGGTTGTGGCGATCACGCCAGCAATCGGACCGTCACCCATTCGCGCAGCGCACAGGTAAGCCAGATAGCCACCAAGGCTTCCGCCGCACAACACGACGCGCCGCCCAGTGTTCCGGTATTCGATGGATGCCAGATCGCATAGCAAGTCGGTCCACGCCTCGTAAGTAACCAGTGAAGCAGGCGCCTGACTCAATCCATATCCCGGTAGATCCGGAGCGACTACCTCGTAGCCGGCGCCGTGCAGCAACTTGCCAATCGGCGCGAACAGCCGGCCATACCCTCCGCCTCCATGCACGACGATCACCGTCAGCGGCGATGCAGCGCAGGGAAATCGATCAACATGGATCGATGCTCCTTTCCAGGGGAGCCGCTCTTCATTAGGGCCGTTGGCGGCGGTTACTCGCGCATGTGCGGGAAAAAACGATTGGTACTGCTTCCAATAGCTTTCCGTCTTGTAGCTTGGCTGGGGCATCGGTAGATGATGTGCGGGACGCGCTAGAGCGAGTCGTTGCTATTTCCTGGATTCGCACGCCATCCGGACCGCCAGACCTGTCAGAACGCCGCCCATCAGCCAGCGCTGCACCGACAGCCACGACGGGCGTCCTGACAGGAAGATAGATATCGATCCGGCTGTCACGACGATCAGTGCATTCACCGCGAGGCTGATCGAAATCTGAACGCTGCCGAGCGCCAGCGATTGGGTAAGGACACTGCCGTGTCCTGGCGTAATAAACTGGGGAAGCAGAGACAGATACATGACGGCGATCTTGGGATTCGCCAGGTTAGTGACAAAACCCATGCCAAAGAGCTTCGTTGGCGTATCGACCGGTAGGTCGCGCACTGCAAACGCGGACCGTCCGCCCGGTTTGACCGCTTGCCAGGCAAGATACAGAAGGTACAAAGCACCGCCAAAGCGAAGCGTGTCGTACGCGTAAGGTACCGCAAATACGAAAGCCGTGATTCCGAATGCCGCACAGAGCATATAGAACACAAAGCCCAGCGCAACGCCTCCCAACGAAATGAGGCCCGCGCGTCTACCTTGGCAAATTGAGCGGGAAATCAGATAAATCATGTTCGGCCCCGGCGTTATCACCATCCCCAACGCCACAAGAGCGAACATGAGCAATTGCGTGAAATCAGGCATGACCCATCTCCAAAGGTAGCAGGTAATGCCCAGGCGCGCGGCGGCCAACAACCTCACGCTCCCCGATAGTGCCCTATCTGTATGCGCCAGTCACATGAGTGCAGAGATCCTAGCACGTCTTCTGTTTCCGCGACGCCCACGGCCACGTATGGGATCCCGCTCACGGCGATCGATCACACGGCCCGCATCGCGTCGTCGATCGCGCTCAGCACCGCGAGCGCCCGCCCCCGAATGCCGACCCCGACACGATCGACCGCGACATCGCCGGCATCGAGATTGATGCGGATCAGCGGCCCGCGCACGGATTCGGCGAACATCCGCACACTTGGCACGGCGGTCCCGGCACCTACTTCGATCACGACCGGCCGCGCGACCGAACCGAGCCAATCCTGCATGCGCGCCCATTGGCGCGACGTTCGCGTGCCGATCCAGCGCTGATCATCGAACATCAGGAAGTTCGGTCGCGCGAGCCCTCCGCATCCGTGGCAGCGCGGCAAACCGGATGCATCGAGCGTATCGACGTCGACGTCATCCATCGTGTTGCCAGTTGACCAGATCGTGTCGCCGCACGGTTCGCCGCATTGCATGACGTTGATCGTGCCGTGGCATTCGAGCACCCTGTCCTCGTCGAAGCCGGCCGACTGGAAATGGCCGTCGACGTTGCTCGTGAACACGAACGCGCCGTCACGCGCGCGCTGTGCCCAACACCGCAGCATCGCGTAACCGGCATGAGGGCTCGCGTGCCGGCATACCTGAAGCGCGCGCCCGTAGAATCGCCACGCGTCGACGGGTCTGTCGACGAAGCAGTCGCCCTGGGTCAGCGAGCCGACGTCGCGCTCGCTCATTCCGGCAGGCAGAAGCGAAGTCCAGAGCCCGCCCGTGCCACGAAAGTCCGGCAGCCCGGAATCGACGCTCATGCCTGCGCCCGCCGCGATGACGATGCCGTCCGCGTTGGCGATCCAGTCCGCCGCGCGGCGGATATCGTGTTGGTCGTTCAAGGTCGTGCCCCCGTTCAGAAATTGTCGGCCCAGCGATCCCAGAACCCGGGCTCGTCGTGGTGAGCGTTCTTGCGTGCGTAGTCGAGGCCGATCACGTTGAAACAGATATGCGGGAAACGCAGCGAACCGTCCGGATATTCGAGAAACGCTTCGAGCGCGCGGTAGGTCGCGTCGTCGCGGTCGAACGGCAGGTCGATGTAGATCGATCCGCGATAGCTTCGCATCACGCGCTCGTCCGCCACCTCGCCGCACTCCGTCCACGCGATGCCGCGCGCGTCGAGCCATGCGACGAGCGCCGCTCGTGCCGGATGGTCCTGCCAGTGGTACGGCGAACGCTCGCCCGCCGGGTCGTCGAAGAACGTGACGTAAAGCGTATCGCGTGCGTTGCGGCGCGCGATTGCGTCGATATGCTCGATCATGCGTGGCATGGCGTGTCTCCGTGGAAAAGGATCACGTCATGTTGCCACCGCATCGGGACATTTCCCGTCCCGATGCGGCGCAGCCGATCAGCGAGGGCCGAGGTCTCGGCCGTCGCGGTCGACGCCCAGCCGGTTGCGAAAGTCGTCGAAACCGTCGCCGAAGAAACGGAAGAACAGCGCCGTCGGGCGGTCCCGCTCGTCCAGCAAGCCGAAATGCCGGCCGACGCCCCGTCCGACGGATATCAGCGTGCCCGCCGAATTGATCGTGCCCGCGAAGCCTGACTTGATGAGGCGTTGCTTGCGCGCGTCGGCCGTCGTTTCGACCAGCTCGCAATACCCGGCCAGCCCCGCGCAAACAACGCAAACCTGTTCGCGCTCGTCACCAGCGATAAATTCGGACTCTGCATAGTTCGCCACGATCAGGCCGTCCTCGCCACCGCGCTCGATCGACTGAATATCCTTGAGAGAGCGCTCGTGCAGATTGAATTCCCGTTCACCGAACGGATAACAGTAGGCCTGGAAGTTCTTTACGAACGCGTTGTACAAAGGGGCGTGCGTCGGTGCGTTGAGCCATTGCCTGAAGCCGTCCGCATCGGGATTCGCCGGTTTGGTTTCGCGATAGGCACAATATGCGCCCAGTACCTTGCTAAACGGATGCCCCGTCGGCACCCAGTTTCCGCCTTCGTCGGGTACCATCGGCGCGTCGTCAGGGACGACGATCCCACCGCCATTGCCACCGGCCACGCTCCGGATATCATAACCGATCATGAAAAGTGCGGCTTCGAACGCATGACTCTGCGCCGCGATCGGGTCAGCACCGTCGACGTGCGGTTCGCTCGCAAACAACGCCTTTCGTTCAAGCACCGCACGGATGATCCAGCCCGCGCGCACTTGCCAGCGTGCCCAACACTCTCGCGGCACCTGATTCGTGTAGAACTGCGGCGCTGCAGTGAATCCCAAATCCCCCGGATCGCGAATCTGCGCGCCGCGCGCCTGTCCCGACGGGAACCCGAGCGGATCGTATCGAGCGCCGATGCGCTCGGCATCTCGCCGAAACAGCTCGTAGAGCATCGCCAACGCGGCACCGACGCGGCTGTCGTAGATCGGCGATCCTGTCGTATCGAACAGCGCGTGCACCTTGGTCAGCCCGGCGTCGAAGCGCTCGACGTTGCGCGTGTGCAGGTCGTCGGTCGTCTGCGAGCCATCCAGCGCGAACAGCGGCGCAAGCGACTGCAGGTACGTGCAGAATGCGCGTTGCCGAACCTTCGACTCGATGAACGGAATCGCACTGAACACGCCGCCCCAGCGCAATATCTCGCGCGCGACCGCGCCAGCTCGCTCGTCGTTGCCATTGGCGACGGCCTCGCGCAGCATGACGCTCAACCGCTGAAGAGACGCGCGCGTCGTTGTCCAGTCCTGCGATTCGATCCGTCTCTCCGTGTCCGGATCGATCCACATGCTGCGCCAGCAGTACTGCGCGAGCACGGCTTCGATACCGTTCACGCGGATATCGAGCCCGCCCGGAACGAACTTGCTGCGGGCAAAACGCAAGTGTACGGGCAGTGTCGGCAGATGCTCGACAAGCCAGGTCACGAACTCCGCTACCTGAGATTGCGCAAGAAATGCATTGCGATCCATCGATACTTTTCCTCAACGATTGGAATGGTTATCAGCGCACATCGAACCCGGCCGACAGCCCGCTCGCGCGCAGCACGCGCTTCTGCACCGCCTGCTCGATGATCGATCGCCCGCCCGCGCTCGCGATCGTCAGAAACCGGCGTGCGCGCGTGATGCCCGTATACACGAGTTCTCGCGTGAGCACGGGGCTCAGCGTGTCGGGCAGAACCAGCGCCGCGTGCGCAAACTCCGAGCCTTGCGATTTGTGCACGGTCAGCGCGAACACGGTCTCGACGGCCTGCAGACGGCTCGGCAGCACCCACTTGATCCGCCCCGATCCGTCGCCCGCCGAAAATGCGACACGCAGGCGCATCTCGCCGTCCGGCGCGGGAAGCGCGAGCGTGATGCCGATGTCGCCGTTCATCAGGCCGAGCTCGTAGTCGTTGCGCGTGACGAGCACCGGGCGCCCCAGATACCATTCGCCGGCGGGTGCAATCAGGTTCGCCGCATGAAGCAGACGCTCGACGCGCCGGTTCAGCCCTTCGACGCCCCACGGGCCGCGGCGCAATGCACACAGAAGCTGGAATTCGCCATGCGCAGCGAGCACCGCGTTCGCCCACCGGTCGAAGCTGGCCGGGTCCGCACCGAATGACGGCTTCTGATGGCGGAGCGTCTGCAAGTAGTGGCGATAGCCATGCCGCCCGTTCCCGTCGATTGGTCCGCTGTCGGCAGCGTCACCGGTGACGCCGTCCACGACCAGCGCGCCGAGCGCCGCGTCGTTCTTCTCCGAGCAGTCGAGCAACGCGAGATCGGCGTAACCGTGCGCCCATACCTTGGCGACCTCGGCCGGCTTGCCCAGGTTGACGGCCTCTGCCAGTTTGCCGATGCCGCTTTTCTCCGAAAAACGGTGGCTGAAACGCAGCATCGCGATCGACTGATCGAGCGCACTGCCGGCCGGATCGACGAGATCTTCGCCGACCTGTTCACCTGTCACCTGCTGCAGCCAGGCTTGCGTCTGCGGCATGTAATGTCCTGCACGCGCGCGCTGACACAGCTCGCCGAGCACCGCGCCCGCCTCCACCGACGCGAGCTGGTCCTTGTCGCCGAGCAGGATCAGCCGAGCGCGCGGGGGCAGTGCCGACAGCACCGCGTGCATCATTTCGAGGTCGACCATCGACGCTTCGTCGATCACGAGCACGTCGAGCGATAGCGGATTGCCCGCGTGATGCCGGAAGCGCCGCGAGTCGGGTCGCGTGCCGAGCAGCCGATGCAGCGTCGTCACGGATACAGGAATCGCCGCGCGGACCGCGTCGCCGTGCGGGAAGTCGTCAAGCGGCAGTTGCGCGACCGCCCCCGCGATCGATTCGTTCAGGCGCGCGGCGGCCTTGCCGGTGGGCGCCGCGAGACGAATACGCAATGCTCGCCCGTCGCTGCCGGCCATCAGCGCGAGCGATTGCAACAACGCGAGCAGCTTGACGACCGTTGTCGTCTTGCCCGTGCCGGGGCCGCCCGTGATGACGCTGAACGCGCTGCGCGCAGCGAGCGCGCATGCGAGTTTCTGCCAGTCGGCGCGCGGCTCGCGAGCCTCGCCGGCTTGCGCTTGTCGAGGCGGGAACAGCGTGCGAAGCGCATCGCGCAGCCGGTCGTCGGGCAATGCATCGGCGAGCTGCGCCGACATCGCGAGGCGTTCGTCGAGCGTGCTGCACACGCTCTGCTCATACTGCCAGTAACGGCGCAAGTACAGGCGCGTGCCCGTCAGCACCAGCGGCGTCGCGCCGGCCCCGTCGCCGACGAGATCGCCGTGCTCAAGCGCGGCCTGCCAGTGCGCGAGCGTGACACCGGCCAACACGTGCGACGGAAGCACGGCGGCTGCCTCGGCATCGACATCGGTATCGCGCGGCGCAAGGCCGTCGGGCGGCAGCGACAGGACGAAGGCCGGATCGGCGAGCGTCGCTTGCAGATCGAGACACGCGTGACCGCGCCCCAGCTGGTGGCTCGCAAGCGCGGCGGCGAGCAGCAGCAGCGCATGCGCATCCGGTGCCTCGCGCGCCAGGAAACGCGCGAACGCCGCATCGACCTCACGCAACCACCCGCATGCGACCCATTCGGCAAGCAACTGCGCCATCTGCTCGCGGGAGGCCCGGTCGTGACGCGCCACAACCGGCGCATCGGAAAACGTCGCGTTCATTGGACTTCCGTTTCAGGATGTTGGATGTCGGCTGTGCCCGCAAAGAGCGCGTCCAGCCGTTCGATCAGCTCGCGCGGCGGCCGCTCGGCGTATACGCCCTGGGTCGACGCATTCAGGCCGCGCAGGAACAGGTAGATCGCGCCGCCGACATGCTCGTCATAGTCGTAATCCGGCAGCCGCGCCTTCAGCAGGCGATGCAGCGCGAGCAGATACAGCACGTATTGAAGCTCGTAGCGCGAACGCAGCATCTGCGCGCGGATCTTCTCCGTCGTATAGCCCGTATCGTCGGCGCCCAGCCAGTTCGACTTGTAATCGGCAACGTAATAGCGGCCCTCGTGCTCGAACACGAGATCCATGAAGCCCTTCAGCATCCCGTTCAGCGTCGCGGGCTCGAGCGGCGGACGCTCGGCCCCGTCCAGCGTGTGTGCGCACACGAGCCGGTCGAGCGCTGCCGTATCGACGTGCTGCGCCGCGAACCAGAACTCCATTTCACTGACCGACGTCGAAAGCGCCGACAGCGCAATCGACGTCGGCTCGATCCCGTGCCCGCCCGTCAGCACGAACGGCGTCGACACGATTTGCGTGACCCAATCGGTCAGCGGTTCGATCCAGCGCGCCCAGCCGCGCACGCTGCAGCGTCGCGCAACCACTTCGCGCAGCGCGTCGCGATCGTCAGCGACCCGTGCGAAACCGTGTGCTGCAGCCCACTCGAGCAGATCGTGCAGGAAGCTGCCCTGCTCCGATCCGCGCGGGAAATCGTGCAGCGTGCTGGCGTTCGCCTGCGACATCAGCGCATCGCGCAGCGCTTGCGCAGCCTGTTCGTCGTCGACATCGCGCTCGGCATCGCTCGCCTCGTTGAACCCGTCTTCGCCCGGCGTGTCCGGCGCGGTGTGCTCGCGATGGCTTTGCCCGGTCGTCCGGAGACTCGAATAGCTGGCGATCCACCACGGTTCGCGCACCACGCGCGCCGACTGCCGCGCGGCGCCGTGGCGTGCTTCTTCGGCACGCGGCGCGAATCGTTCGTCGCCGGGATCCGGCGCGGGAACGACGGCGATAGCCGCCGATGCACCGAGCACCGTTTGCAGACGGCTTTCCAGCTCGCCGGCCGCGAGCGGCTCCGTTCCGCAGATCAGGTAGCCGATCGCCGTGCGTTCGAGTTCGTCGAGTGGCGCCATGCCGATCCACGTCGCGTGACAGGCGCGGGTCAGCGCCACGTAGAGCTTGCGCAGATCCTCGCCGAGGCGTTCGCGATCGACCCTGTCGACCACGTCGCTTTCGCTGTCCAGCGACACGCGCAGCGCGTCGTGTTCGTCATGCCATTTGAGCGGCATGTCCGTCGTTTTCGCCGGGCGGTGCGCGCACGCGAACGGAAGGAACACGAGCGGATATTCGAGCCCCTTCGATTTGTGGATCGTCACGACCTTGACGAGATCGCCGTCGCTCTCGAGGCGCGTCTGAACCGTGTCGCTGCCTGCATCGCTTTCGTCCGACGCGGCACGCTGGTCGGCGAGGTAACGAATCTGCCCATGCAGGCCGTCGATCATCGCGCTCGCCTGCTGCAGCAGCTCGGCCAGATGCAGCAGATCCGTCAGGATGCGCTCGCCGCCCGCCACACCCTGGCGGCCGTCCGCATGCGTGCCGAGCAGGCGCGCGGGCACGCCGAAATCGTTCAGGAACCGGCGCAGCATCGGCAGCACGCCCTGACGTCGCCAGCATTCGTGATAGCCGCGGAACTGCAGCACGCACGCCTCCCACGCGATCTCGTTGCCGAAGCGCGCGTCGAGCGCCGCCCAGCTCAACCCGAGCGTGGCCGTCGAGAGTGCGGTGCGCACGAGCCGTCCGTCGTCGGGATCCGCACACGCGGCGAGCCAGTGCTGCAACTCGGCCGCCTGCGCGCTCTGGAACACGGAACTCCGGTCGGACAGATAGACCGATCGCACATTGCGCGCGGCCAGCGCGCCGCGGATCGCGTCGGCCTCGCCGCGGTTGTTGACGAGCACCGCGATGTCGGCGGGCCGCAGCGGCTGCAGTCCGTCGTCGCGGGCAAACCCCGCGTCGCCACGTTGACCCAGGTTGAGCAGGCGCACCATCTCCGTCGCGCAACTCGCCGCGATTCGTTCCAGATACGCGGTCTTGCTCGTCGGCTTGCCGTCATCGGCGGGCGGCAACCACCAGGCGGTCAACGCCCGCGGCGCGGCGCCGTTCATGACGAACGTGTCGGCACGGCCTTGCGCGCTGACGGCGGAGAATGGCACGGGGTTGTCGCCATTGCGCCGGAACAGGAATGCGCCTTCGCCGGCGCGCGTTTCCGCCACATCGAAGCAGTGGTTCGTCGCGTCGACCATGGCGTCGCTCGAGCGGAAGTTCTTCGCGAGCGTATGGAGCCGGCCGTCGCACGAGCGCCGTGCGGCGAGATACGTATGGAGATCCGCGCCGCGAAACGCGTAGATGGCCTGCTTCGGATCGCCGATCAGGATCAGCGCGCGCCACGGGGTGTCGGCGTCCGCGCGGTACACGGCGTCGAAGATGCGGTATTGGACGGGATCGGTGTCCTGAAACTCGTCGATCAGCGCGACCGGAAACTGCTGGCGAATCACTTCCGCCAGACGCTTGCCGTTCGGGCCGTGCAGCGCCGCGTCGAGGCGTGTCAGCAGGTCGTCGAAACCCATTTGCGCGCGGCGGGCCTGTTCCGCCGCAAAGCGCTCGGCCACCCATTGCGCGGCATGCGACAGCACGGCGGCGCGGGCCGTCGGCAGCACGTCGAGTTCGGCGTTCAGCGTCTCGAGCGCGACGAACCCGGGATGCGCTGGAACGGGTGCGCCTTCCACGCACGCGTCCTTGAGTCCGCCCGGCGTCAGCTTGGTCCAGCCGCTATTGAGCGACGGCTTCTCGCTTGCCGGATCGTTGGCCCATTCCCGCAGCGCGTCGGTCCAGCGGTCACAGTCGCCCTTGCGCATGTTCGAGCGTCTGAAATGCTCTTGATCCCGCGCGTGATCGAGCACGGCCGTCATCCCGGCAGGCCACGCATGCCACGGCGCCTTGATGCGTGCGAGGCAAATGGCGCGCTCGTCGCGCGACGCCTTCAGCGACGCTTCGGGCGCGGCAGCGGCCGGCAACTGCGACGCGAGTGCCAGCAGGTTGCGCAGTTGCGCCTGCAATGCGCGGGGGCCTGGAATCCACTTCGCAACGGCCGCTGCATCGCTCACGTCGAGGGGGGCCATGAACGTGCGCCAGTAGTCCCGCACGACCTCGGCCAGCAGTTCGCCCTGGTCCGTTTCGAGCGTCTGGCTGAACAGGCTGTCGCTGTCGAACGCGTGTTCGCGCAACATGCGGTTGCACCAGCCGTGGATCGTCGAAACAGCCGCGTCGTCCATCCATTCGGCCGCGAGCTGCAGCCGGCGTGCACATGCGGGCCAGTCCGCGGGCGGATATTCGCTGCGCAGCGTGTGGAGCAGGTCCGTCTTGCCGGCATTGAGCGGTTTCACCGCATCGGGCGCGACCTGGAAACAGGCCGCGGCCTCGTTCAGCCGCGCGCGGATCCGGTCGCGCAACTCCTTGGTCGCGGCGTCCGTGAACGTGACGACGAGAATTTCGGGCGGCGTCAGCGGTTTCGGTTGCGCATCCGACGGCTCGTGTCCGAGCACCAGACGCACGTACAGCATCGCGATCGTAAAGGTCTTGCCCGTGCCGGCGCTGGCTTCGATCAGGCTGCGGCCGGACAGCGGGAAGCGCAGCGGGTCGAGCGGCTGTGGCGCTTGGGTCGGGGTTGGCATCGGCGCGTTCATTCGTTAGCTCCTGCCGCGTCGGGCGCGGCCTTTTTCTTCTTCGTTTCTCTTTTTTCCTTCCTGACGATTGCGCGCAGCATCGGCAACAGCAAGGACTCGGCCAGCGCGTCGAACCGGCCGTCCGCGGTCAACGCGTCGAAATCCGGAAACGCGCGGCCCAGGCTCGCGCTCTTGCCGACTTCGCCCTTGTTGTATGCGTCGCCCTCGTACTTCGAACGCGCGGCTTTCACGGCGGCGGCGCGCGTTTCTTCCGACGCCGGGCCGTTGCCGTCCTTGCCGAAGCACTGGAGCAGCCACGCGAAAGCCGTCGCTGCCGCGAGCGGCAACGGCTCGCGCATCCCGGCCTCCCACGCATGCAGCAACGCTGCAAGATGCACTTCGGCCTCGCCGCCGGCGAGCGGTCTGAACTCGACACTGCCCTTCTTGCTGACGATCATGGTCGTCACCGACTGGCCCGCGAGATTCGCGGCCAGATGCCGGACCCAATGTCCGACCAGCTTGTCGTATCGGTACGCGCTCTTGTTGTCGACGAGCGCACTCGTCTCGAGCAACAGTCGCGCACGCTTGCCTTCGCTGTCGGTGCGCCATTGACCGAGCCAGTCGGCGAGGCCAGGCGCCTGGCTTTCGCCTGCGATCTGAAACGCGACCTCGAATTCACCGTCGACGGCCACCGGCCATCGTGCGAGTTGTTCGCGGTAGGCGGCGAACAGGTCGTCCATCGGCTCGAGCAACGCTGCGCTCGCGAGATCGCCGAAGCCACCCGGCACGACGTCACCGCGCCGCCGGATCGCGGCCATGCACGCGTCGCGCGCGGCGACGATCGCGTCGTCGTCGTGCATTTCGGCAGCCTGCACGCCGATCAGCTCGTCCTGCAGCTTCCACGTGTCGAGCGAATCGAGCTCGAACGGCTCCTCGTCGTCGACGGCGGACTCTTCGATGTCCAGCGCCACGCGCAGGCGCTGACTGAAAAAGGTCTTGACCGGATTCTTCAGGAAATCCGCGAGTTCGCGAAGCGACAACGGATCGTCGCGGACGATTGCCGGCACGTGCGCCGCCACTGACGGCGCGGGATTGCCGCCCGCGAGCGGCGCGTCGCGCCATTCGGCGGCGTACGTGAACAGCGCCGACGCGTTCGCGACGGGCGGGAAATACGCGACGCTGAACGGCTGCAGCGGATGCTCGACCGTCAGTGCACGGACAAGGGCATCGAGTGAATCATGTGCATCGTGACCACCGCCGCTCGCACCGGCGAGACGCCACCCGGCGGCGAGATGGTCGCGCAACTGGCCGACCAGCACCGACGGCGGCCGCACGCCGTTATCGGTAATGCTGCGCCCGACCCACGACACGTGAAGATGGTCGCGCGCCGACAGCAGCGCCTCGAGCAGCAGATACCGGTCGTCCTCGCGACGCGAGCGGTCGCCCGGCCGGTAATGCAGTCGCATCAGGTCGAAATCCATCGGCACGCGCGCACGCGGATAGTCCCCGTCGTTCATGCCGAGCAGGCACACGCGACGGAACGGAATCGCACGCATCGGCATCAATGTCGCGAACGTCACCGCGCCCGCGAAGAAGCGCTGCGAGAGCCCACCCTCGTCCAGCTGGCCCAGCCAGTAGTCGCTGACGACGGACAGCGGCAGCACGTCGTCCAGGCGAGCCTCGGTGCATGCATCGAGCCAGGTCTGCAGCACGTTGTCGAGACGCGCGAGCGTATAGGCGTCGTCACCGTCGTGCGCGCTGAAGAACGTCTGCTTCAACGCGCGCAGCCGCTCGCACCAGTCCGGGACGGTCGCCGGCTCGGCGAGCGTGCGCCACGCGTGGTCGAGCGCATCGATCAGCCTGACCAGCGGCCCGAGCAGCGCCGCGTCGAGTCCGCCCACCTCGTCGAACGGTTCGATGTCGTGCCACGCGCCGGCTTCGCTGCCGACCGCATAGCCGAGCAGCATGCGTCGCAGGCCGAACGCCCAGGTATGGGGCGCCGCGGCCTGCTCGTCGAGCGGCAACCCGAGGCTCGCGCGCTGCTCCGCGTGCAAGCCCCAGCGGATATTGGCGCCGCGAATCCACGTACGAAGTTTCGGCAGGTCGGCTTCATCGATACCGAAGCGCGTGCGCAGCGCCGGCACGTCGAGCAGGTCGAGCAGATCGCTGACGGCGACGCGCGAATTCGGCAGCCCGAGCAGCATGTCGAGCGCGCCGATGAGCGGATCGGCCTTGCGCTGACCGCGATCGGCCACGCTGAACGGGATGTGGCGCGGGTCGCTTCGGTCGAGCAGGCCGAACACGGCCTGCACG
Source organism: Burkholderia sp. Ac-20353 (assembly GCF_017104785.1). NCBI lineage: Bacteria > Pseudomonadati > Pseudomonadota > Betaproteobacteria > Burkholderiales > Burkholderiaceae > Burkholderia > Burkholderia sp. Ac-20353. The sequence continues at coordinate 117,640 of NZ_JAAGPL010000012.1, forward strand.
TGCGGTGCGTAGGCTTCGATGTCCGGCACCATCACGACGATGTCCTGAGGCAGCAGGCTCGGGTCCGCATTGAACGCCGCGAGCAGCTGGTCGTGCAGGATCTCGACTTCGCGCTGCGCACTGTGCGCGACGTGAAAGCGGATCGATTCGTCCGTCGCCGGATCGATGGCCGGCCACTCGTCCCGGGTCTCGCGCAGCGGGCGCAGATCGCGGATATCGTCCTGCAACTGCTGCAGCAGCGTCGACGCGTCGCGCGGCTCGAACAGGTCGATGCGCTGGCCGATGCGCACGAATTGCGGACCGTAGTGCTCGCGCGCATCGGCGCTGTCGAACTCGTCGAGCAGCCCGATGAAGTCGCGCCCTTGCTTGCCCCACGACGCGAGAAGCGGATGGGCGTGCAAGTGGAGCGTGTCGAGGTCGAGCTCGGCGGGCATGCCCGCGCGCCGCTGCTGACGCGACTGGTGCCGGCCCAGCAGGTCGCGGTCCGGCACGATGTCGGCCCAGTAATGCGCGCACGGATTGGCCACGCACATCATCACCTGACTCCAGCGCGCGAGTGCGGCCAACGCTTCGAGCAACTGGTGCGGCAGGCTCGAAATGCCGAAGATCACGATGCGCCGCGGAATGCCCGTCGGGCGCCGGTTCTTGCCCCCGTCTTCGTCCCAGTTTGCGATCCTGTTCATGAACGCTGCGTGCACCGCAGCCCGCCCGCCTCTCGACGAAATCTCCGGGGACGCGACACCGCCCGGCACCCCCGCCACGTCGTTCACCAGTTCGTACCACAGCGCGGACTGCCAGCGTTGCTCGTCGGGCAATGCCTGTTCCCCGCCATGCGCATCGAGCACGACCGCGTCGCCGTCCGCCCAGCGCGCCAGCCAGTCGGCGCGATACATCTGATACTGGTCGAACAGGTCCGCGAGGCGCTCGGCGAGCTGGAACCGCTTGCGCCGATCGTCGTCGTCGCTGATGAAGCGCCTGAGCGGCGCGAACGCGGGACGGTCGACCAGTGCGGGCAACACGCGCATCAGGCGCCACACGAGCCGCGACTTGTCGAACGGCGACACTTCGGCAACCGAGTCTGCGCCCAGCACCGCGCGATATGCCTGCCAGACGAAACGTGACGGCAGCGAGACATCGAGCGCGGCGGCGATCCCGCAGCCGCCTTCGCCGGTTGCCGGATCGCGATCGGCGGCAAGCGCGAGCTTCAGCCACTGCGCGATGCCGTTGCTCTGGACGAGAATCGTTTCGCTCTCGAGCGGGGCGAGCGGGTAATGCTTGATCCATTCGACGAGCAGCTCGCGCAGCCGCTCGGATCGGTTGCCATGGATCAGCATCAGCGCCGGGGAAATCAAATTCGAAATCAAGGATGGCTCCATGAGCGCTGGCGAACGGCGCGGCTGACGTGATCGACACGTCGCCACGATCCGGTCGCGAATGACGCGTGGTCTTGAATTGAGGCGTGCAGCGCGCGTCCATCGACACACCGCGGCGCGGGATCGGCCTGGCAGGGCTGGCCAACGGCCGGTGCGAGACGACGGTGCGGACGGTGCGCGTTCGAAGCGCCGCGAACGAATTGACGGCAGGCGCCGCGAATTCTTTAATGCGGGTTGTGCTCGGCGCCTGTTGCCAGCGCAGGGATGCCGGCCGCTTCTAGTCTTCCTGCGTCCGTCCGAGCATCCGGATGAATTCGTCCGCCGGAACCGGCTCGGCTGCGTTTATGTCATCGTCCGCTGCCCGCAGCAATGCGACGAATTCCTCCGTCTGCTGCGGGCTGCCGGCCCAGGACAATTCCCACAGCACCGCATGAATGACCTGCAGGAGTGTCGGATGCGGCGCCCGGAACGCATGAAGCGTCTTCGTGACGTCGCGGCTGTCGGTCACGTTGACGTCGGGGTTGACGCGCAGCGGAAGATTGATGATCTGGCCAAGCGGCGAGTACGCGACTGCCCAGCGGATGCGGGTTCCCTTCGCATAGCGGAGATGCCCGTCCTGCAGTACATCGTCCTGCAGTTCGTATCCCACTCCGCATACCCACAGCCGATGAATGCCATCCAGTGCGTTTGTTTGCGGGTCCAGCTCCCAGTCATGGAACAGCTCGAGGTATTCGATACCGTCCGGGTCGTACTCGCCCGTGTACGGAACCGCATGACCGTGGCGGGCCTCCTGCAGGTATTCGGCCGAATACAAGCGCCGGAACATCTCGACCAGAGCCGGATTGTGGTCAAGCAGCGCAAAAATGTCCCGCACGCAAATCTCGCCGACGAAGCGCACGGGTTCCATCGCGTACGCGGCCGCACTGTTCGACACATCGACCGGTACGTAGGCCCCTTCTTCGGCGTCTTCGTCCTGCTCCCACTGCACGTATTCGAGCGTTCCGCCCGGGTAAAGCGTCAGTTCCTTCATCGCGACTCCTTTTGCTTCGTTGCATGATGCCTCACGGTCAGGACAATCGCTGTCTCGCAAGCGAATGTTTCGCTTGCGACAACGTATGTCGCAAGCGCGTCGCACACTGTCCGTCAGAGTCAGGAACAGGAGATGCACACGTGAATACCCGCATGACGAAACCGGCGAGTGTCGAGCGCGCCGACATGGCGCGACTCGCTCGTTGCCACCGCAACGAACGCGCACCGCTGCGCATCGCATTGCGCCCGTGGGGATTCGATGCACGCACCGTCGAATCGTGGATCCATGCGCTGCCCACGCTGGATCGCACGATCGAGTGGGGGATCGCGGCCGATCGACGGGCGCCCGGCGCGGATATCGTGGTTCACATCGTCAAACCGGCGCCGGGAGCACGCGGTCAGTTTTGCTGGAACAGCGTGGGTGCGAACTATGCGCTGAGGCAGTCGCTCGCGGCGTGCGGCACCGAGCTCGCACTTCTGATCGGCGACGCGGATCAGATGCCGGACGAGCGCATCGGGCACTGGGTCGTTGCCGGCGCGTTGCCGCCGGCTACCGCGCTCGCACGGCTTGGCCAGCTGATCGCAGCGTGCGCGGCGCCGCGTCGGGAAACGCAGACGCCGGTACGACGCACGCTCATGCGCCTCATCGCAGGTCAACTGGACCTGGCCTGAGCGACGTCGGGCTGCGGTCGTGCGGCAGTCGGACGACAGTCGCGGGCGGGACGTCGCACCCCGCCCGATCGTGTCGACTTGCCGCGAATGCCGCGGCGCGCTACGCAGTCATTCCGGCCGCCCGGCTGCGTCGGCGCGGCCGGGGGGCGCCGACTTGCCGTACATGCGGGCCAGTTCGCCCGCCTCCTTCACGAATTCGGCGCGCAAGCCGGCCGGCGCAAGCACCTCGACGTTCGGCCCGAACGAGCGCAGCCACCACCGCAACCGCTGGCTCAACAGCACCGTGCCGTGAATGAACAGCGCGTCGCCCTTGCGCGTGTGCGCCTGATCCTTCGCCATCGGCGCTTCGAGCAGATGCTCGCCTGCCCCTTCGACGAACTTCAGCTTGAGCGTCACCTCCTTCTCGACCATGAAATCGAAGCGACGCTGCTGCTTCACATAGTCATCGAGCGAAAAGGTCGACGGATAGTCGAAGGTTTCGAGCAGCGCATTGGCGCGCGTGAAGCGATCCATCCGGTACATCGTCGGTTCGGCCCTGCCCGGCGTGCCGCCCACCAGGTACACGAGCCCGCCGACCTCGACGAACCCGAGCGGCAGGATGACCTTTGCGCGGTCGTTGTCGGTGTTGTGGCGCGGGCGGTAGACGATTTCGAGCTTGCGTTCTTCGAAAAGCGCGCGCGACACGATCGCGAACAGTTCCCGGTCGATGACCGGATAATGCAGCGCGAAGCCGCCGCTTTCGACCGCGACCTTGCTCGCCCAGCGCGAGTAACGTCGCTCGGTTTCATTGCTCGTCCGCTTCAGCCGTGTCTCGGCGACGCTGAACATCGGCGACAGCGATTCGGCCACCAGCTCCGGAATCTGTCGCGACGAAAAGCGCCGCAAGGTCTGCAGCGCGAGCGCCTCGTCGAACGTCATCATCGAGCCTGCCTTCGCGGCCATGCCGCTCGCACCGGCTTTCTTGCGCCACACCAGCGCCGTGCCGCGCTCCAGCACTTCGACGAGCCCGTCTTGCTCGAGCTTCGCGAGGCGCCGGTTGATCGTCCTGACGGTTGGCGTGTCCAGCGTGGTCTGGGAAAGCCACCGATGAATGTCGGGGGTGCTGATGTAGTCGTTGTGCGTCGCCGCGTCGGGCAGCACGCGCATGATTTCGCGATCGAGATCGGACATGACGGGTAAGCGTTGCTCGCAAAGAGTCGATCTCGGTATATCGACCGGCGATGGATATTCTTGAGGGCGTCACGTCAACGCCTCGTGCGCGGCAAGCGCCTCAGGCAACGCAGCAGATGGTCGAGCAGCGAAGACGGCGAGTCGAGCGGACCGGCCGGACGGATGTCCAGGTCGGCGCTGCCGCATGCTGGACATTCGGGCGGAACGATGATCACGTCGCTTCGCGGCCGGAAAACGCGATGCCAGCCGCACGCGCGGCAGGTCATCCTGATCGGGCGGGCGGGAATGGGCATGGTGCGGACATCGACCGGGCGGTCAGGCCGCGTGTGATGCACCGTTCGCGGCATCGCGGCGCACTTTCTCGATGTACTTGCCCAACGCGACCGTCGAAAGTACCCCGACCGCGAACGTGATGGCAAATGCGGCCAGGCTTTCGAGCGGTGAATTATTGTTCAGCATGATGATCTCTCCGTTGCTGTGCATGCGTGTTTCGCTGGCGCGGGTCGCGCAAGCGTGTTGCGGTGAATCCGGTTGGAGGATAGCCGCCCGTCGCGACATTTCGTGTCGCGATGGGCGGGCGATACTGTTGTCGAGGTGCAGGTCTCGTTCCGGCATTCGGGTTCCGACCGGAACTGCTACCAGGAGGCGCGATGTCACGCCGCCGCCGGTGATGCAGAACCACATCCGGCATCAGGACACGGTATGTCCTGACGAGTGTCGACAATACCTGCTCGACAACGACAGGACGATATTCTCGATGCCATTCACCTCGGACATGCGGTTCTCGACGTTTCCGGCCTGGAACCGCCTCCCGAACAACGATACGGATTGCGAAGCAAATCCGTCGAGCAACTCTCGGCGAGCGCAGCCGATGACTGACAATCTTGGCCGCAATGGCGGGCCGATCAAATCCGTCGCAATGAATATTCCGCTGAACGAGCGGCCCATGTCGGACAAAATGCAGCATGTGACCGACTGGATTGCGCTCAACTACGACAAGCCCGTCAAGATGCGCCAGGCCGCCGACCTCGTCGCGATGAGCGAACGCACGCTGCTGCGCCACTTCGCGCGCGAGATCGGCAAGACGCCGAGCGCCTATCTGATGCATGTCAGGCTGGCGCGCGCGTGCACGATGCTTGAATGCACGGGACTTCCGGCAGACTCGATCGCGCGGCGGTGCGGGCTTGGGAGCGGCGAGTACCTCGCGCGTCTGTTTCGCCAGCACTTCGGCCAGACTCCGATCGAGTATCGGCGAGCACATTCGAGCGCAGGCAAGCGTGCGGGGGCGCTCGACAGCGCAAGCAACGCGCACGAGTCCTGTTTGCCCGGCGAATCTGGCGGCCGCCGCTGATGCGAAGCGAATGAAGGCCGCGCGCCGGCGGCATCGTTGATGTCGTGCCGGCGTGCGACGAAGCACAAGCCGGTACGCCCAACGACTACCTATTTTTCCTCACGGTCGACCGGGCCATTTTCAAACGAGTACTCATTCGCCGAAGGGAACACATACACGCTATAGGAGAACAGCGGGTCGGTGGCGAGTCCCATATTCTTCGCGCTGACTCGAAGCGATAGACGGCCGGACGGACTTCTTTCAACATCGCCGGGCAACCCTACACCTAGAACTGGAGATTTCACCCACGCAATTTGTCTTTTTGGCGGCTTTCCGCCTTTCAGATCGGACTCAATTTCAGCACGTATTTCGGAATACCCTGCTCTGATCGACGCACGATACTTGTCCATGTCCTCTTGTGATATCGAAGCCTGCAGCGCGGTGACAGGAAGCGTGCCGTCCACGACATAGTTGTACAAGCCGACCCATGCCTTCGTATTTCCGTCCGCCGCGAGCTGATCGGATTCAACGCGAGCCGATACGACGACAAAGATCCCCGACTTTTCATCCAGCGTAAACAGCGTGATATAGGGCTGAACGATCAATTTTCCGGTCGTAGCGGGTACATCCGCGGATTTCGGATTGGCTGTTTTCCAAACCGTCCGGGCTTCCGTCAGGGCATCGATGGCATACAGACTGGATTGGGCGCCGGACTTCCCCATCAAATCCGTCAGACGGTCGATGTTGATTCTGTTGGCGATTACGCCAAGCGGCCCCAGTAACAATCCAACCGCTACGCTACCGCCAGAGGATTGCTGGAAAAACATCGAGTGGCCAGGTACTTCGTATGAACGCGGCGCAACGGCGCTCCTTGCTGGCCGCTCACTGCTCAACTCGACGGTCGAGCCCGACAATTGCGCCGGAAATTGTGCGGGCTTGACGACTTGCAGGTTACCGCACGCAGCAACCATGCATGATGCACAGATTGCGGAGATGGCTTTCAGTACCTTTTTCATGGGGGGATGTGGCGTTTGAGGACGATGGATGATAAGTGAACTACCGTGAGTTTGTCAGAGGCCGCCGCGTTTGGCGCCAGGACCCGTTCCCGTTGAAGATTGAACTGGTGGATGACCGATCTGACCGAGACAGCGTCCGGTGCCGCGCGCGCTACGCCTCGTTGTTGATCCCGTAAGGCACATGCCCTGTCGTCACGTGCCGCGAAGCAGGTTCGCAATTGCGCACATGGTCGTCGAAGAAGATGTCGGGCCGGGATTCGGCGAGGAAAGGCGCCTTGGGCAGGCCGCCGAGAAACATCGCCTCGTCGATGGTCACGCCCCAGGCCATCAGCGTGCGAATCGCGCGTTCATGCGCGGGCGCGCTGCGGGCCGTCACCAGCGAGGTCCGCACCGAAACCGGCGAGCCGCGACGCGCGCGCAGCCGGCACAGCGCATCGAGAAACGGCTTGAGCGGCCCCGGCGGCAGCGGCGTGCGCGCATGGCAAACCTCGTGGGCGATGAACTGCTCGAGCCGCATCAGGCGAAACACGCGCTCCGCCTCGTCGCTGAACAGAACCGAATCGCCGTCGAACGCGATACGCAATACGTTGTCGTCCGGCGCCGACGTGACGGCTGACGCCGGATAGACCCGCGCCGCCGGAAATCCGGCCGCCGTTGCGGCCCGAACGTCGGATGCGTGCGCGGACAGGAAGAGGCTCGCGACCATCGGTCCGAGGTAGCGATGCGGCGCGGTGCCGCTCGTGAAGATCGCGCGTCCGATCGAGAGGCCGTGATGCCGGGCCGACGTGAACACGCGCAAGCCAGTGACCGGATCGTTGCGTGACAAAATCGCAACCTCGACGTCTTCCCGCCCGCTGTCGTTGAACGCGAGCAGCTTGCGCACGAGCGCAAAGGCGGCGCCTGGATTTGCCGGCACGTCGAGCCGCGCCGCCTGGAGCGCGCGATAGTCAGTCGGGTCGTCCTCGCGGAACACCCGGTTTTCCTCCTCGAAATCGAAGAGCGCGCGTGCGGAGACCGCAATGGTCACCTTGTCGATTGCGTTCACGGAACCTCCGGTCAGTTCGTCGCGCATCGTACGGTGCACGCGGGACATTTCGTGTCCCGTTCCGCGCTCGCGTTGCCTTTGCGTTAAACCGATCGGTCTCGTCCCTTGCAACACGCCGATCGTCCGGACCGGATCACACGACGGCTCATACGCCGAATCACGCGTCGCGACTTCCGTCGACTGCGGATTCAACCAGGCGCTGCTCCAGCGTCCGTGCCGCCGTCTCGGAGATCACGACTTCCACGTGCATGCGCGCCCGCGTCAAGCCGACGAACAGCAAACGCGACCACAGCGTGTCGGTCTGGTCGAAGTCGACCTCGGTGAGCACGATTGCCGGCGCGGACTGGCCCTTGAAGCGGCGCACGGTCTCGATCGTCAGTTCGCCGTCAGAGCAGACCGGATGCCCGTTCTCGTCGTATGCGCCCGTGAATTTCGCGAGCTTCCAGTCCGCGAGACTGTCATTGGCGAGCAGTTCCGAATGGTCGCGACCGCGCCAGCAGAGCACGACGATATCCTGCAGCGAGTAGCCGAGCTGCAGGCATCGGCGAACGGCGTCGGCCGTCGCGCGCGCAATGTTCTTGCTGCCGGGGCCATAGACCGTGAATTCCGGCGGCACGCCGGTCAGCGGCGCGCACGGCGCGATCGGCTCGTCGGTCAGCTGGAACAGGTTGATGGCCTCGACGACCTTGCGCGGGCTCCGGTAATTCTCACGCGCGGTAATCTCGACTGCATTGTCGAATTCGATCTGCGCACGATCCGGATAAACGCATTGCTCGGGGTCGTCGAGCAGGTAAATGTGCCCGTCGTCATGCACGCGCGAAATCAGCGCCTGTACCCACTCCGCCTGCATGTCCTGCAGTTCGTCGATCACTAGCACGTCGAGATCCGGCGTCGCGCGCTCGCGCTCGTCGAGGTAACGCTTCGCGAGTGCGTCGAAGTCAGGCTGGATGCGCGGACGATCCGCAGCCTCCCAGCACAACAGGTGAAAGCTGGCGACCTCGGTGCCCGATGGCGCAAACTCGCGCATCTGATCGGCGAGCGGACGATTGAAGCACACATAGGCCGCGTTCTTCCGCGCGACATGCGCGTGCCGCAGCAACGCGAGCGCCAGTTGCGTTTTGCCGGACCCGGCCGTCGCCCGCACATGCACGACGCCGCTCGCGACGCGAATGCGAGGCACCCATCTCGCCAAGCCGCCGGAGATCGCATCGACACGCAACCGGAGCGCACGCGCCTGCGCGGAAATGTCGGGCTGGACGGGCATGCGGTCGAGCAGGAACGCGCATACCCGTTCCTTTGCCGGATCGTGCCGGCCCGCCCCGAGCCGGCGCTGGACAAAGCCCGCCAGATCCGTGCAGTCGTCCGCGTCCGCAATACGCTCGCGCGGATAGCCGATCGTGCCTTCATCTGCGATACGGTAATGCGGCAGCACGAGGCAATGCAGCAGTCGCACGTCGAGATTTTCCGCTTTCAGGCGCTTCAGGATCGAGTTGAACTGCCAGCCGGCCTGCCGCCCGATGTCCTTCCTTTGTCCGCTGTACTGCTTGAACATGGCGCCGGCGCTCGTCTCGATTTCCCCGGCTTTCACCTCGAGCACGGCGATGTCGCCGGCGGAATTGACGACCACGATGTCGAGTTCGCCGTGGCTGTCGCGATGCGACTCGGCGCGCGCCCAGTCGACGCCATGAAACAGTTCGTAGCTCTCGGGAAGCTTGTCGGCCAGTTGCCTGAGCACGTCGACCTCGGCATGCTCGCCCGCGGACGCGACGTGGATTTCAGAAAGGGGGGGATAGACGTTGGCCATGTTGTTTCCGGTTGTCGATTCGTGTTCGGGCCTGGCGATGACGCAAGCATTCGCGCGATGTCGGGTCGGCCGACGCGTGGCGCATGCTTTCGCGAATCGGCGAACGATGCGATCGCTTCCGTTCACGGCATTCGCTGTCGGGCAGATGTGCCGACGCTTACCGGTCGAGGAACCAGACTCGCCCACGTCCAGATATCGGCAACGACGGTTGAATCTTTAGATGGCTCCCCGCACGCTGACACGCCCGGAACCGGGTAATGAGCTATCGCTTCGCTCCGGGCGCGTCGAGCACCCCATCCTGCGAAAACAGCACCGGATTGCCGGCGCCGTCGATCAGTGCGGCGGTGAGTGTCGCACGATCGTCACGCTGATGCACTTCGAACGACGCGCTGCCCTCGCGTTGCCGAAACACAAGGCCGTCGAGCCCGACGCCCATCAGTCCCTTTCCAGTCGCAACGAGACCGGTGATTGAGCTCTTCGTGCCCGCGTTCAGCGCCGTCCACGTTGCACCGCCGTCGCTGCTCTGGTACAGGCTGCCCAGCAGCCCGGCCACGACGATCCGCCCGTCGGGCAGTGCCACTCCCGTCCACAGCGTGCCCTTGCCACCCGTCGCGCTGTACATCCAGTTCGCACCGCCGTCGGTCGATTTCAGCACCGTCCCCTGCTCCGACACGATGTACAGCGCGCTCGTCCTGTCCGAGAAGATGTGGTACAGGTTGCGGTCCGCCTTCCCGCCACCCGGTGGTTTCGGCAGCGTCTGCTTGTTCCACGTCTTGCCGCCGTCGTGCGTCACAAGCATCAGCGACCACAGGCCGACTGCAATCCCGTCCTGCGGGCTCGTGAAAATCACGGAGAACAGCGGCTGGTCAACCGACGTGTCCATGCGCTGCTTCTGCCAGGTTTCCCCACCGTCGCGGGTCGCGAGAATCGTGCCCCATTGACCGACCGCCCAGCCGTGCTGCTCATCGGCAAACGTGACGGCCGACAGCGTTGCCGAAATCGGCACGGTATGGGCTTGCCGAAACGACTTGCCGTCGTCGTCCGACAGCAGCACAAGGCCGTGCTCGCCCACCGCGACGATGCGTTTTCCGGCGCGCGTCGCGTCCATCAGCATCATGTGGGTCGGTGCGGCCCACGCATGTGCCGGCACTGCGGCCCAGTCCGCAACGGTTCCTGGTGGTTGCGCGAACGCGGTCGCGGCCGCGCAGAGCGCGGTACAGGCAACTAGAGTCTTGATCATGGATGCATCTCTGTCGTGATGTGCACGGACTTCAGTGGTTGAACAAAACGGCCCAACCCGCCTTCGCCTCGCCGAGCGCGCCGGTCGACGACACGGTCGACACCTCGGTGGCCGGGGCCTGCCGTCGAGTTTTGCCGTCGTTCAACGATGGCGCGACGTTCGCTTCGTCGACGGCAACGGTGCGTGCGCCCGCGGGTTCCGCATGGGTCGGGATCGTGTGAATCGGCCCGGCCGCGTTCGCGATCGGCCCATGGAGTCGGGCAAATGCCGCTGCAGCACCGCAAAGTACG